>CAYHRZ010000037.1:0-9336 GCA_964359125.1 uncultured Klebsiella sp.
TGGCGTTGGCAAACATCCAGATGGGCACCATGACCGGGAAGTTGAAGGGCGTGATGCCCGCCACCACCCCCAGTGGCTGCCGCACCGAGTACACGTCGACCCCGTTGGCGGCCTGCTCGGAGTGCTCGCCCTTGAGCAGCTGTGGGATGCCGCAGGCGAACTCCACGTTCTCCAGGCCCCGCGAGATCTCACCCATCGCGTCGGAGAACACCTTGCCGTGCTCGCTGGTGAGCATGCCAGCGAGGTCGGCCTTGTGACGGTCCACCAGTTCGCGGAACTTGAAGAAGATCTCCGCCCGGCGCGACAGCGTGGAGTCGCGCCAGGTTTCCCCGGCCAGGCGGCAGCTCTCCACCGCGCGGTCCACCTCCGCCACGCTGGCGAAGTCGACCATCGCCTGCACCACGCCCTCGGCGGGGTTGTACACCCTGCCGGCCTGCCCCGAGGTCCCGGCCACCAGGGCGCCGTCGATCCAGTGGTGAATTCGCTTCATGCCAACCTCCGAGTGGGGTGCCTAGCCCGTCGGGTGGAAGTTGGCGTCCCCCCGGGGGGCGCCCCGGTGGCGCGGGTCACGTCGAGCCGGCCCACCCCGGGTCGGTCACCCTACCGACTTCCACCGCCGGGCATCGTCGCTATGCAGGTGGGGTGCTGATTCTCTCGTGCTTCTGGCTCGCCCGGGCGTCGGGCGTCCCGTTCCCCGCGTCGAGCGTCCACGGCCCGACGGAAACCGTCGAGTTGAGGGGCCAGCCGACCGTGGTCAACTTCTGGGCGTCCTGGTGCGCGCCCTGTCTGGCCGAACTACCGCTGTTCGACCAGCTCTCTTCGCGCCTCGTCGGCCTGGCCAAGGTGGTGGCGATCTCGGTGGACAGCCAGTGGGGTCCCGCCCAGGGCGTCGTCACCCGCCTGCGGCTGACGCTGCCCCTGGCCCACGACCCCACCGCCGCGCTGCCCCGCGCCCTCGACGCCCGGGGACTACCCGCCACCTACCTGCTCGACGCCGACGGCAACATCGTCCGCGCGCACTTCGCGGCGCTGACCGCACCGGAGGTCGCGACGCTGGAGTCGGAGGTCCTCGGCCTGGTGGCGCGGTGATCCTGCTCCTGGCCTGCGCCTCGCCCACGCCGCGGGCGGTGTTCGACGCCGAGGTCGTGCCGGTGCTGGAGGCCGGTTGTGCCGCGTCGACCTGTCACGGCGTTCCGCCCGGCGACGACGGGGTGATCGACCGCAGGCAGACCTTCTTCGACACCGACGCCGAGGGCAACCTCGTGGACCTCGACGCCACCTACGCCACCGCCCTGGGGCACGCGAACACCGAGGAACTGCCGGCCTACTCCACGCTGCTCCGCAAGCCCCTCGACACCGCTTTCGGCGGCCTGCCCCACTACGGCGGCGGCAATTTCCCGAGCGCCGAGGACCAGGGCTACCGCGCCATCCTGGGCTGGCTGGAGACCGAGGAGGGCGGTGGCGAGAAGGAGCCGCCACTCGACGAGTTGGAGTCGCTGTTCGCCCAGACCGTCCAACCCGCCCTCGCCGCCCGGGGCTGCCTGTCGGGCAACTGTCACGGCACCCACGCCGCCGTGCCCTTCCGCCTGGACCCGGGGGTCGACGGCGCCTTTCCCCGGGCCGCTACCCGCGCCAACTACGCGGCGGCGCGCACCATGTTGTCGCTGGACGGGGACCCATCGGTGTCGCGACTGGTCCGCAAGGCGCTGCCCCTGCACGCGGGTGGCATCGTCCACAAGGGCGGCAACACCTCGTTCTTCTACGACGACGACAGCGACGACGTCGCGGCGATCGAGGCCTGGGCCTGCGCCGAGCGGGCGGCCCTGGGCGGGGCCTGCGGCGAGGAGGTCGAGGGTATCTTCGTCGTCTTCGGCGGGGTGAGCCCGGCCGATCCCTTCTCGCTGTCGACCTCCGAACACGCCCGCATCGGCTGGTGGACAGCGGCCGGGGGCCTGGTGGAGATGGACCTCGGGGGGGTGGACAACCGCGACCCCGCCGTCGACGCCACCGGTCGTTACCTCGCCTTTTCGCGCCGCGACGGCGACGCCGACGGGCACCGCGTCTGGATCTACGACCGGACCACCGGCGCCCAGCAGCGGCTCAGCGGCGGCCCGGGCAACGACCGCGACCCCACCTTCGGACCCGACGGCCGGGTGTGGTTCGTCTCGGACCGCGAGGGGGTGCTCGCCGACGACGGCGAGCGCCTCGACACCGAGGTGTACAGCGTCGACATCGACAACAACCACGAAGCGCGCTGGACCTGGACCCCGCACGTGGAGCGCAAGCCCACCTTCGTCGTGCACGGCGAGGAGCACGGCGGCGAGGTGCTGTTCACCGCGCTGCGCGATGCCGTCCCCGGCGAGAGCTACGCCCACCCCTTCCGTTTCCCGCCCAGCCTGGCCACCGAGTACCACCAACACCACGGCATCAGCGTCCCAGAGACGCTCACCTACGACATGCAGGAGATGCCCGACGGGCGTTTCGTCGCCGTCCTCGGCAGCCTCGACAACGCCTGGGAGGCCGGGCAACTGGCGGTGTTCGACCGCAACTTCGGACCGGAGATTCCCGACGGCGCCGAGCCCGCGCTCCCGTTCTACGCTCCCCCCGTGTCGCGACTTGACGACGACGCCGGCAGCGCGGGCACCGTGCAGCGGATCTACCGCGACCCGGCGGTGCTCCCCGGCGGCGAGCTGCTGGCCGCCGTGGCCGAGGGCCCGGTGGACCTGGCCGACCCGCGCGCCTCGCCGCGGTTCGCGGTGTACCGCCTGGTGCTCGAGGAGTCGGTGCGGGGCGACGGGCCGTCCATCGTGAGCCGTGAGTTGCTGGTGGAGGCCTCCACCTCGGTCTACGACCCTGTCCCCGTCTACCGGCGACAGCCCGCCCCCTACGCCGAGAGCGACCGCGACACCCAGTCCCCCACCGGCACCTACGTCCACAACGGTCTCGCCTTGATCGACGCCGTGCTCGGCAACCTTCCCCCCACTGGCAGCCGCCCAGTGCGCGACGACATCGTGGCGGTGCGCCTGGTCGAGGCCGTGGCCCAGGCCCCCGGCGAGCGCAGGCCGTTGCCGTCGTGGGGCGACCGCGCGTCGACGGCGGGTCTTGGCGGGTACGCGCCGGCGCGGGTGCTCGCCGAGCTTCCCCTCGCCGCCGACGGCACCTTGTACGCGGAACTTCCGGCGGGGGTGCCCTTCCGAGTGCAGGCGCTCGACGCCAGCGGCATGGCGGTGGGCACCGACCACAACCGGTGGTTCTACGTGGCCCCCGGGCAGACGCTGAAACAGGGCTTGGAGGCCGGCGACGGGCAGGCCTACGCCACCCTCTGCGCGGCGTGCCACGGGGCGCTCGACGGCGATCCCGACCACGTCTTCGTGGAGCCCGACGTGAGTACGACCGCGTCGCTCACCCTGGCCCGCTACCGCGACCAGGATCCCCGCCACCCGCTGTCGCCGGTCGTGGTGGACGACAGCACCCGCCGCACCCTGGACTACGTCGACGACATCTCGCCGGTCCTCGAACCCTGCCGGGCCTGTCACTCGGGGGTGGAGCCCGACGGCGGCCTGGACCTCGACACCGCCCGCCTCGACGCCTTCGACGAGGGCTACGTGTCGCTCTTCGCCACCGGCAACATCGACCCGGGGCGGGCGGCCAGCAGCCCCCTGGTCGCCCGGCTGGCCAGCCACGGTGAACTCTCCGCCGCGGACATCGCCACGCTGTGCACGTGGATCGACCTCGGCGCCCCCTGGAGCGTGCCGTGATGCTCCTCCTCGCCTGTGTCACCGGGCCCGGCGTGGCCACCCTCCCGCAGGCCGACACCGGCCAGTTCTACGCCGAGGTGGAGCCGGAGCTCGGCGCGAGCTGCGCCAACCCCGCCTGTCACGGCACGGCCGGTCGCCCGCTCGAAGTGTACGCCCCCGGCTTCCACCGCGCCGACCCGGACCGCACCTTCGTGGAGGAAGATCTCAGCGCCGAGGAACACCAGCTCAACTTCGACCGCGCGCGGGCGTTCCTCACCCCGCGAGACCCCGGGGAGAGCCTGCTGGTCACGCGCCCGCTGCCGCCGGGGGAGGGCGGCACCGCCCACGGCGACGGGCTGGTGATCTACGGCGACCGGTCCGATCCCCGCTGGGCCGCGCTGGCCGCCTGGGCGGGCGTCGAGTGATCCTCCTCTGGCTCCTCGCCTGTGTCCACGTCCCGGCGTGGGATCGCTCGGTGTTGCTCTCGGAGCCGATGGATCCCGGCTACGACCCCCTGGGCCAGAGCTTCGACCTCCACGTCCACGACACCCGCGAGGCGATGAGCGGCGCCACGGCGGCGGCGGGGGTCCCGTGTGGCTGCAACTGAGCGCGGCGCTCGCCCAGGAAGCCGCGGCACCCGTCGTGCCCGAGGCCGTCGGCGCGCAACTGGACGTCTACAGCGACGAGGGCATCACCGCCTGGGCCCCCTCGGCCCGGGCGCGCTTGAAGGTCGGCGCGAGCACCACGGTGGGTGCCTTGTGGAGCGCCGACTTCGTGTCGGGCGCCACGCCAGTCGTCGCCACCGACGCCGTGAGCGCGGCCACCCCCTTCGAAGAGACACGGCACGGCGGCACGCTGGACCTGACCCACGCCGCCACCCGCACCTGGACGCTGAACGGTGCCGCCACGGGCAGCACCGAGTCGGACCACCAGGTGCTGCTCGGTTCCGGGGGCGCCACCGCCAACTTGTTCGACGACCACACCCGGCTCAGCGCCGGCGCCAGCCTGGGCTGGGTCAAGGACGGCACCCGTGCCGACCCTGGCCTGGCCGGCGAGAGTGTCGACAGTGCCGTCGACCTCGGGTGGACGCAGGTGCTCGGGCGCCTCAGCAGCGCCACGCTCCGGCTGACGGCGGGCTACGCGAACTGCGACGAACGTTTCGGTTGTAGCGCCAGCGCCTACCGGTACGTGCCCCAGGGGGGCGTGTTCTTGCCGGAGCGTCACCCCGCCGAGCGGGCACGGCTGGCGTCGTCGGTGTCGCTGGCGCAGTCGCTGGGGCACGACTTCGCGCTGCACGGAAATTACCGGTTCTACGCCGATAGCTGGCAGGTGGTGGGCCACACCGGGGGCCTGGCCCTCGCAAGGGGACTGCTCTCGGGCCGGGCCCTCACGAGGGTCGAGGGGCGGGCGGTCCAGCAGTCGGCCGCCGCGTTCTGGCGGGACGGCTACGGCAGCCCCACCGACTACCGCACCGCCGACCGGGAACTGTCGGGGTTCACCGAGTACAGCGGGTCGTTGCGGTTGCGCTGGAACCTCTTCGGCGCCCTGCGCACCGAGCGGGTGGCGCTCGACGCCCACCTCTCGCGCCTGTGGTTCTTCTACCCCGACTACGCGGCGTTGTCGGAGCGCAACGCGTGGGTGGCGGGCGGGGGGGTCGATGTTCGCTGGTAGTTTGTTCGCCCTGTTCGCCTGCACCGCCGGGGGCGACACCGGCGACAGCGCCGAGGCAAGCGTCCCCTTCGCCTGCGACCTAGGCGTGCCCACCGGCGACGGCTGGGCCCCCCTGGGCGCGACGTTGGAGTTGGAGCTTGGTTTCCAGGGCTTCGTGCTCGCCCAGCTCCAGGTGCGGGCGGCCGCCGACGCGCCCTCGCCGGTCACCGCCACCATGGCCATCGAGGCCGAGGGGGCGGAGGCGGTGTCGGGAACCCAGCCACAGGTTCACTTCGTGGTCGACGGCACGAGCGCCACCAGCGAGCCCATCCTCGCCTTCTTCACCGGCAGCTACGTCAGCTACTACGTGGGGCGGCCGGCGCGGGTGGCGTTGCGCCTCGAGGGCGGCGGCGGCACCTGTGCCGTGGAGGGACAGTCCACGCTGGTCGACGACGACCCCTGCATGCACACCGGCGACGAGCCCATCTGTCCCGACGACACCGGAGACACGGCCCCGTGATCACCCTGTTCCTGGCTTGCACCGAGGGCGACTGGCAAACGCTGTTGCCATACGACAACCCCATGCCCGAGAGCGACCCGATGTGGTCGCCCCAGCCCGCCCGCGACAAGCCCACCGAGGTGGTGGTCCACGCCAACCACGCCTACGTCACGCTGCCCGGGCAGGTCGACGAGCCGGGCTGCGAGGTGGCCGACGTGGACCTCGGGACCGGCGAGATCAGCCGCTTGGAAGTGGGTCCCAGCCCGGCGGGGGTGGCTGTCCACCCCGACGGCTGGCTCCTTGTCACCAACCGCTACGCCAACTGGACCACCCAGCTCTTCCCCGACACCGGCGAGTCTCGTCGACTGGCCACCGACTTCTACGCCACCGAGGTGGCCTTCGCGCCGGGCGGGGCCGAGGCCTGGGTCACCAACCGCTGGATGGACCGCGTGGAAGTCTGGGACTTCGACGGCGCCGAGCGCGTGGGCGTGTCGTACTTGTCGGCCGGGGTGAACCCGCGCGACGTGGCGGTTTCCGACACCCGGGTGGCGGTGGCGAACCTCACCGGGCTCACCGTCGACATCTACGACCGGCAGGCCCGGGCGCACCTCGCCAGCCTCGACCTCGGGGCCCCGCCCAACGGCCTGGCCTTCGCGGGCGACTGGCTGGTGGTCGCCACGCTCTCGGCGTCGCGCCACAACCTCCCCCACGAGGGTGCCGACAGCGACGGCGACGGGGAGCCGGGCGACGGCACGCCGAACGTCAACTTCCAGGACCTGCAGTCGGAGATCGCCGTCATCGACGCCCGCGACGGCACCCTGGCCCACCGCTACACCTCCGATACCATGTGTTGCCGCGACTACCGCGACGTCCACCCGGACGACACGGCATTGTACGGCGACGAGCTTCCAAGTCGCGACACGTGGATTGTTGGTGGCGCCTTGCCCGAGCAAGTGCTGGTCGACGGCCAGACGGTGTGGGTGGGGTACAGCGCATCGAACCAGCTCCAGGCCTTCGAGATCGACCCCTCGACCGGCGCGCTCAGCCCCGGCGCCGTGTCGGAAACGGGCCACGGCCCCCACGGGCTGGCGCTCACCGAGCACGGCGACGTCTTGGTCGTGGAGCGGCTGGCGGAGACGCTGGCGCGCTTCCGCCTGGGGACGCTGGTGGATCGCTTCGCGGTGGGCGACACCCGCGACGGTCCGTTCCCGTCGACCGACGCCGAGATCGGCGAGTTGTTCAACCAGGTCACCGCCCCGTTCACGGTCGACGGCGACCAGGCCTGCGTGATGTGCCACCGCGAGGGGGGCAACATCAACAAGGCGGTGGGCATGCCGCTGGCCCGGCACGCGGGGGTCAACGCGCGGATGGTGGCGGCCTACCGGGGCGCCTACGACACCCGCCCCTGGTTCTTCGAGGGGGCGATGGACGAGACGAACTTTCGCCCGGTGATCAACGAGTTCGCCCGCGCCGAGAACTTCTGTTGCGAGGACTACACGCTGTTTCCCAGCGGCGCGCCGGCCGACTGCGCCACCAACCCGCCCGACGCCTGCTTCTCCGAGCCGAACGCCGGCAGCGTCGACGGCTTCCAACCGTCCCGCGACACGACGTTCCTCTCGTCGCGGCCCACGGCGTTCGTGACCCGCGACGCCTTCTTCCTCGACGCCGCCTCGCGGTTGGTCGGGCGCGACACCACGTTTGGCGACGCCGTGTACGCCGAGGATCCCCTCACGCTGGAACGCCAGCCCCTGTCGCTGGGCTTCGAGGGCATCACCCGGGCGCTGGGCGCCTTCCTGCTCCGTCGCCCGCAGTTGCCGCCCAACCCCAACGACCCCGACACCACCTTGGTGCGAAGGGGGGAGGCGCTGTTTTCTAGCCCGGCGGTGGGCTGCGCGGCGTGTCACCCGGCGCCGGCCTTCGCGGTATCGACCCTCTACAACCCCTCGGGCTTGCCGATGGTGATGCCGCCGGTGGTCAGCCCCTTTCGCGACCCGGGGGGCACCAACCTCGACCTGCTCAGCGACGGTTTCATCGCCACCTTCCCTACCGCCGAGCAAGACACCTGCGAGGAGATCTGTGGCGCCGATGTGTGTGACGAGAACCCCTTCGCCTGCGACGACCTGATGGACGTGCGCATGAACCCGCCCCAGTTGCGCGGTGCCTGGGACCGCGCCCCCCGGATGTTGCACGACGGCCGGGCCCAGGGGCTGCGCGAGGTGCTCTGCACCCCCGGCCACCCGGCCCTGCGCGACGGCGAGCGCGGCTTCAACGAGCACGACGGCATCCCCGACAGCCACGGCGCCACCAGTCACCTCCCCGCCGACGACATCGAGGCCTTGATCGCCTACATCGAGTCGCTGTGACGCTGCCCTGGCTGGCGTTCGCCTTGGCGCTGGCGCTGCCGACGGCGCTGGCCGGCTCCCGCGAGTTCGCCACCGAGGCCATGCACACCCGGGTATCGGTGCGCCTCCCCGACGACGCCGAGGCGCCGCTGCACGCCGCGGAGGTGTTCGCGATTTTCCGCGCGGTCGAGGCCGAGGCCAACGAGTGGCAGGAGGGGTCCCCGCTCGCGAAGCTGAACGCCGCGGCGGGTGGCGATCCGGTGCCGCTCCCGGCCCACACCCTCGCCCTCCTCCGCCGCGGCCTGGCGATCAGCGAGGCCAGTGGCGGGAAGTTCGACATCACCTGGGCCGCGTTGTGGGGGCTCTGGGACTTCCACGCCGCCCGGGTGCCCACCGCTGCCGAGGTGGCGGACCGGCTGCCGCTGGTGGACTACCGCCAACTCGAGGTGGGCGACACCGCCGCGCGGCTGCGGCGGTGGGGCATGAAGGTGGGCCTCGGCGGCATCGCCAAGGGCTGGGCGCTGGACCGGGCCCAGGCGCTGCTCCGCGGCCACGGCCGGGAGAACTTCCTGCTCCGCGCCGGGGGACAGGTGAACGCGGCGGGCCACAACGACGAGGGCGAGCCCTGGCGGGTGGGCGTGCGGGACCCGGACCAGGGCCCCGACGAGTCGATCGCCGTGCTCGCCGTGAGCGACCGGAGTGTGTCGACCAGCGGCGACTACGAGCGCTACTTCGAGGTCGACGCCGTTCGTTACCACCACGTCCTGGACCTCGCGACCGGCTTCCCCGCCCGCGGCGTGCGGGCCGCCACCGTGGTTTCCGCCGACGCCACCCTCGCCGACGCCGCCAGCACCGCGATCATGGCCGCCGGCCCCGACGGCGCCGCCGCGTTGGCCCGGGCGCTGAGCGTGGAGGCGTTGTGGGTGGTCGACGACGGCACGGTGTTCCAGACGGCGGGGGTGCCGGTGGGGTGGCGGCGGTAGGGGGCGGTGGGCGGGACCGGTTGCGTCTCATCGAGGTCGTCCCGCGGCCGTGCTGGCGCGATCGCGCGGGCCCGGGGGGCGCATGAACCGAGATCGACCAGATGTGGGGGATGTCCGCGATCTTG
>CAYHRZ010000037.1:9436-19426 GCA_964359125.1 uncultured Klebsiella sp.
GTTCATGTTGGGACCGTCTCGATGAACCGAGATCGACCAGATGTGGGGGATGTCCGCGATCTTGGTTCATGTTGGGACCGTCTCGATGAACCGAGATCGACCAGATGTGGGGGATGTCCCCGATCTTGGTTCATGTTGGGACCCTCGGGCTGCACCGCGTTCCCCACGGTGCCCGAGATCAGGGGACCCCGGGCGCCGGTGCCCGTGCAGGCGGCGGCCACCGGGCCGGCCACGAGTCGTCGCCTCGTCGCAGCCCCCCGTGCGGGGGTGACGGGTCGCAAGGTGCCCGGGCTGGAGCCCAGCCCTCGGCCCCGAGGCTGAGGCGCGCGCCGTGGCCGACAGGTCCGACGGCTGACGGCTGCCCGCTGCCCGATGACCGCTGCCCGCTGACGCCTGACCGCTGCCCGCGGACCGCTAGCGCCGAACCCGCCGCCGCCAGGCCGCGACCACGCCCACCGCCAGCACCCCGCTCCCACCCTCGCAGCCGCAGGGCGGCTCCGGGTCCGGTGGCACCGCGTCGAGCGGCGCCCCGGTGGGCGCGATCCGCGCGGTGGCCAGCCGGTGATCCAGCGTGGCCCGACCCTGTCCCCAGCCGAGCAAGAACCCGCCGTCGACAGGGACCGCGGCGAGGCGGTCGATCACCCACTCGTCCTGGGCCACGGTGGTCACGCTACCCAACTGCCCGCCTTCGACCTGTGCGACCTGCAGCCGGTGGACGCCCGCGCTCACCTCCACCCAGGCCACCGACACCCCGTCCGCGTGGGTGAGCAGCGTCGGCCGCCAGGCCTCGCTGTCGGTGGCGAAGTAGGCCGGCGCCGTCCAGGTGTCGCCGCCGTCGGTGCTGGTCGCGTAGGCCAGCCGCCAGCCGCCCTCGCCCGGGTTCGCGCCCTGTCGCGATGACCAGGCCAGGTGCAGGGTGCCGTCGGCGCCCTGGGCCAGGTCCGGCCAGTAGGAGAAGTCGTCGTCGTCGCTCACGCGCACGAACTGCGGCGTGTGGGTGGCGCCCTCGTTGAGCACCCAGATGTCGCGGTTGTCGTTGGCGTAGAAGTAGTCTTCGGCGGGGATGGCGGCGAAGCTGCCCACGATGTCGTCGCCGGTCGACAAGAGTTCCACCTCGGCGGGGAGGTGGAAGGTGCCCGGGCCGGTGACCAGCGTGCTCACGCCGTCGACGACGTGGACGAAGTCGGCCGGGGCGTCGGCGATGCCGATCACCTCGCTCCACCACCATCCGTGTACGCCACCGTCGGGGCCGTCGACCAGCGACGCCAGGGTAGTCTGGAACACGTCGGCATCGGCCACCGTGGGCGTGGCCCACCCGGCGTCGCTGCCCTCGGTGCTCACGATCGTCCAGGTCCCGAGGGCCTCGTCGTAGGCGCGCCAGGCCACCCGGAGGCCGGTTTCCGTCGCCACCGCGCGTAGCTCCTCCGGGGTGATGCCGGCGCCGAGCGGCAGGTCGGGGCCGGCGGTCCAGTTCCTGCCGCCGTCGTCGCTAGAGTCGTGCAGGATGCCCGCCCCCGACGTGGCGTCGCGCAGGCGCACGGCGAAGCGGTGAATCGTTCCGTCGGGACCGGTCACGAGCTCGGGGTCCACCAGGGAGGCGCTGTCGGCGGGAGCGGACGGGGCGCTGGCCAGGAGCGGCGCGATGGGGCGCCCCCGGGCGTGGGGCAACTCCGCGCCCATCAGCCACGCCACCGTGGGGGCGATGTCTTCCAACTCCCAGCCGCCGTCGACCACCACGCCCTCCGCCACCCCCGGGCCCCAGGCCAGCAGGAAGCTAGTGCGGCAGCCGCTGCAAGTGTCGGTGTGCCCCGGCCAGCGGTCGTCGAGGTGGCGGCCATGGTCGGCGAAAACGAACACCAGGTCGTTGTCGCCGATCACCGACCCCGCCAACTCGCGGACCAGGTCGTCTTCGTTCGCGACGCTCGCGACGTAGCCGTCCCAACGCGCGCTGTGCCCGTTCTTGTCGGCCTCGTGCAGGTTGAGCAGGATCACCGTGGGGTCGAAGTCGGCGATGCGGCGGACGGCCAACTCCACCATCGCCACGTCGTTGAGCGTGGAGTCTTCCTCGGTGGGGAACTCCCGGGCACCGAAGCGCGCCATGCCTGGGTACAGGGAGCGCCCCTGCGAGTCCATGAACACGGTGTTGCCATCGACGTACCCGCCGTCGAGCGACAAGTCGCGGTCGCGACCGATCACCTCGAACACGGTGGGCGTCAACGCGCGCTCCAGTTGTCGCCCGTCGTACCAGGGCAGGCCGCCGTGGGGTTGGCGCCGGCCGGAGAGGGCCCCCCGGTGGGCGCCGTCGGTCTGGGTGGAGTCGCGGTTCTGCAGGCCCGTCACCAGGGTGCCGCGCGTGGCCATCGTGCCCACCAGCCACGGCAAGTTCTCGGTGCCGGCGGCGATGCCCTCGCTGTCCCGCAGGCCGTCGATCACGAACATCCACGCCCGGTCCGGGGCCGCGATGGCGAGGGCAGCGAGCAGGATCACTCGTGGCATATAGCCGTGGCAGACCCAGCCCGAAACCCCTTCCACCGCGCCGGGGCCATGCTAGGGTGCGCCCCCCTCGGGAGCCCCATGCGCGCCGTGTCGTTGATGTCTCTCTTGCTCCTTGGCTGCCCCCCCGCCGACGCCACCGACTCCGGCGCCGGCGACTCGGGCGACACCGACAGCGAGGCGGACACCGACACCGACAGCGACACCGACACCGACACCGACACGGCCCCCGACACCGGCGACAGCGGCAGCCCGTCGCTGGAGCGGCTCACCGGCGAGTTCACCGCCAGCGAGGCGGGCACCGCCATCGGCGGTAACGACGCTGCCAACGCTCGTTTCGGCAGCAGGGTGGTGGCCCGGGGTACGGCGCTCCTGGTGGGCGCGGAGGGTGAGGGCGCGGTGTACCTCTTCGTGGGCGGTGTGCGCCGGGCGCGTTTTGCTTACGAGGGCGGCGCGGCGGGCGACAGCCTCTGCGCCGGCGGGGACCTCGACGGCGACGGGCTGGACGACTTCGTGGTGGCCGACCGGGACGTGCACGGTGCGGGACTGGCGTGGCTCCTGCCCATGACTGGTGCTGACGGCACGACCTTCGACGCGGCCACCGCCACGGTCGGCAGCGCCACCCCCGGCGACGAGCTGGGTTCGGCGCTGGCCTGCGGCCGCGGGCAGCTCGCGGTCGGGGCGCGGGGGGCCGACGGCGCGGCGGGTGAGGACGTGGGCGCGGTGTGGGTGTACGCGGCGCCGATGTCGGGACAGATGGATCGCACGGGCGCGTCGGCGGTGATCGAGGGCGAGGCGGCCGGCGACTACGCGGGCCGGGCGGTGGCCTTCGGGGACCTCGACGGCGACGGCGCCGAGGAGCTCGTGGTCGGCGCCTACCGCAACTCGGCGGGCGAGCGTTTCGCCGGTGCCGCCTACGTGCTCGACGTGGGCACGCAGTCGCTGGCCGACGCCACGAGCAAGGTCACCGGCACCACCGAGGGGGAGGCGGTGGGGCGCACGGTGATGGTGGCACGCGACCTCGACGGCGACGGCCTGGCCGACGTGGTGGTGGGGGCCACCGGCTACGACGAGCTACGCGGCGCTGCCTACGTTTTCAGCACCATTCCCGTCGGTAGCAGCAGCGTGAGCGCCGCGTCTGCGGTGGTCCACGGGGCCGACCCCGACGACTCCGGCGGCGTGGGCCTGGCCGGCGGCGACCTCGACGGCGACGACGTCGGCGACCTCGCCTTCGGCGCGCCCGGGGAGCGGGAGTCGGTGGAGGAGGATCCCCCGCCGGGTTGGGTGGGTGTCCTCTTCGGCCCCCTCGCGGGCACCTACGCGCCCGAGTCGATCCCGCTGCGGGTGTGGGGCGACGCCGACGGCGACGCCATGGGCATCGCGCTCGCGACGGTGGTGGACCCGGCCGACGGGCCGGGCGGCACGCTCGCGGCGGCGGCCTACCGCGCGCCGGTGGGCGACGCGGACGACGCCGGGAAGGTGTTCATCATCCCCGTCACGCTGCCGTGATCGCGTTCTTGTTGGGGTGTCCGGGCGAGGGGAGCGACTCCGCGCCGAAAGACACCGCCGACACCGCCGACACGGCGGACGCCTACACGCGGCCGCTGGGCAGCTTCGACCTGGCCGACGCCCGGCTCGTCGTCCGGGGCGAGGCGGCCGGCGACCAACTCGGCAGTGCTGTCACCCAGGGCGACCTCGACGGCGACGGGGTGTCCGAGTTCCTGGTGTCGGCCCCCGGGGGCGGTTCCGGCGGCACGGTGTACCTGTACTCGGGCGGGACCACGGGGGTCCACGTGGCCACCGACGCGGACGTGCGTTTCGGCGGGAGCGTCGCCAGCGCCCTGGGCACGGGCCTCGCCGTGGTGGGCGACATCGATGGCAACGGGCTTCCCGAGGTGGTGCTGGGTGCCCCCGGCTACGGCGACGCCGCCGGCCGGGTGTACGTCTTCGAAGGGCGCTTCGACGACCGCCCGCCGTTGATGACCGCCGCCGCCACCGTCGACGGCGAGGCCGTGGGCGACCAGTTCGGCGTGGAGGTCCAGGACCTCGGCGACCTCGACGGCGACGGCCACGCCGAGATCGGCGTGGGCGCGTGGTTCTCCGACGGAAACGGTGTCGACAGCGGCCGGGTGTACGTCTTTGGCGACGTGGACGGCGCGGTGCTGGCCAGCGCGGCCCGGTTCGCGGTCGACGGCGAGGCCCCCTCCGACTGGTTCGGCTACAGTTTCGTCGGCGGTCACGACGTCGATGGCGACAGCATCGTCGACCTGCTGGTGGGTGCGGACGGGGTGGACCTCGGCGCCGACTCGTTGGAGGGGGCCGCCTACCTCTACGCGGGACCGTTGCCCACGGTGTCGCCTACGCGCGTGGTGGGCGACGGGCCGGGGGCCTTCGCGGGGCACGCGGTGGTTACCCTGCCGGGCTTCGCTGCAGTGGGCGCCTTCGGCACCGGGCCCTCGCGGCGGGGCGCGGTGGGGATCTTCGCGGGGGGCATGGCCAGCGGGGCGCTCGCGGATGCTGCCGTGGTGATCCCCGGTCTCACCGACTCGGGCCTCTTCGGCTACGCGCTCGCCTCGCCCGGCGACATCGACGGCGACGGCCTCGCCGACCTCGTAGCCTCCGCCCGCGACGACGGCACCGTGGCGGCCGAGACCGGCGCCACCTGGGTGATCTACGCGCCTTTTTCGGCGACCCCGGACCTCGCGTCGAACGCCGCGGTCCTGCTCGGCGAGGCCGAGGGCGACGCCAGCGGCTACACGCTCTCCGGCGGCGGCGACGGCAGCGGCGACGGCCACCCCGACGTGGTGGTGGGCGCCTGGAAGGCCGGGGAGCGCGACGAGGGGGCGGCGTACCTCTGGGACGGGGGGTAGTTCCGCTCAGGTGGTGAGGAACGCTAGCGGCGACGCCTTGATCGTCGCGACCTGATCGTCGGTCAGCCGTTCGGCGTTCACCGCGTCCTTGTCACGCTCGGAGCCGTCGGCGAGCAGATTGTTGTCGTCGCCCACGACGTGTCCCGCCTTCGCGAGCAGGTGGGCGAGCTCGTGGGCGAAGGTGTCGGCTCCGTCGTCCTGGCCCGAGATCCAGACGATGTTCGGCGAGGCGCTCTCATCCGTGTCGCGCAGCGCCCGCCCGGACAGCAACCCGTCGTCGCCCATGACCGAGGGCAACCACACGCCGGTGATGATGTCGCCGAGCCCGAAGCTCGACACCATGGAGGCCATGTCGGCGCCCATCCTGCCCTCGGCGTCGATCTCGGTGTCGAGCTGGTAGCCGCTCGAGACGTCGTGACCGAGCAGGGCTTCCGCCTCGGCCTCTGTGATCGTGCGCTGCGTGACCGGCGTGACGTGGATCCCGTGCGGGGCGTAGATTTCGTTCGCCCGGTTCACGGCGTCGCGCATGTCGCTGTCGGCGCTCCAGAACCGGTACAGCGCCACGGGCACCTCGACCTTGGCGTCGGCGTCGGTGTCGCACAGCGCTTCCGCCATCGCCATCACGCGGCCTTCCTCGGCGAGGTTCTCGAGCAGTGCGCGAAACTCGACGTCGTCGAGGGCCTGGAGGGCCTCGACCTCGGCCGCGACGAGGTCTCGCGTGGCGTCGGGCGCGCGGGAGGCCACCTTCGCCATCTCGGCGCGGGTGACGCTGGTGCCCGGGCGGATCGTGTCGGCCGCGCCGTCGCCCAGGAAGAGGCCCGCGTCGACCGCCGCCATCACCGGCTGGAAGGCATCGTCGGTGTGGGGCAAGTCGCTGAACCGCCGGGCGAAACCAGGCGCCTCCGGCAGGCCGAGGAGGGCGCCGGCGGCGTGAGCGACGTCGGCGCGCGTCATGCTCCGCGCCGGGTTGTTATCGACCAGGGCGGCGGCGCTCTGCCCGAGCTTCATGTAGGGCTCGAACCACTCCTCGCCCGCCGCCAGGCCGACCTTTCGGTTCAGGACGCCGGCGAGGATCTTCAGGGCCTCGGCCTGGTTCACGGGGTCGTTGGGGCGGAACTTCCCGTTGCCGTCGCCCTCGATGGTGCCCGCGGCCGCCATCGCGTTGATCTCGCTCGCTGCCCAGTGGTCTGCGGCGACGTCCTCGAAGGCGGAGTCGGTCCCCGCCTCGCGCAGGAGCGAGGCGGCGGCGGCGTTCCCCGCGAGGTCGCGGGAGGTCGTGGCGCTGCCGGTACTCTCTTGAGCACCAGCGCTGGCGCTCGGGGACGATGCCTTGGCCTGTTGTTTCGCCACGGCGATACGCTACCACGCCGCCCGTCTGGGGAGCAACTTCCGCGCTTTCTCAGGCCACCCCCTCCGGCTCACCCCCCTCAGTTCCCCCCCAACACCGCCTCGATGACCTCGACCACGGCGTCGTAGTCGTAGATCCCCTCCTGGTACACGATGAACCCCACGGTGCCGACGATCCACTCCTCGGGGTAGGCCGCCGCGGGGACCTCCGAGTAGGTGACCCAGTCCTCGTGGACCACGCCGTCCTCGTCGTAGAGCACGGGCATCGTGAGGTCGAGCGCCTCGGCGAAGTAGAACGCGTCCTCCTCGGTGCGCTCCTCGCTGGCGATGGCCCACACCACCACGCCCTCGTCGCGGAAGGCCTGGTAGATGGAACGGTCGATGTCCGAGACCTCGGACGGGCAGACGGGTCACCAGGTGGCGAAGTACACCAGCATCACCGGGTGACCGAGCTGCTCGGAGAGCCGGTAGGTGTTGCCGTCAGAGCCCGGGAGGGCGAAGTCCGGCGCGGGCTGCCCCACGTAGGGGTCGTAGCCCGCGGTGCTCACGCGGATCGACTTGAGCGCGCCGTCGGCGTCGTCGGTGGCGATGCACACGGTGGCGTCGAGCGGGGCGCCGTCGGCGGTGAAGGTGAGTTGCACGCGCGCGATGTCGCCCGGTGCCAGGCCCTCGGCGCTCACGGCGACGGCGAGGCGAGGGTCCGAGGAGGTGGCGCCGAGCAGCGACAGTTCCGCCCCGCCGAGGTTGGCGAGGGTGATCTCGTCGCTGCCGCCGGTGTCCGGCAGCAGCACCTCGGTCGAAGAGAGGCTGCCCTCGGGCGATCGTGCGTCGCGGTCCACGGCCCAGCTCTCGAGCGCCGTCCAGTCGGTCACCCAGGCCACGTCGTCGCTGGCGGCCACCCCCAGCGCGAACTGCGGGGTTTCTTCGCGGCCGAGGGGGAGGGGAGAGCCCGGGTCGCTGACGTCCCACACCGCCAGGCCCGTGTGGTCGGCGGCGTACAAGAGGCCGTCGGCCACCGCCACCGCCACCACCGAGCCGCCGGTGGGCAGCGTGGCCACCGGCAGCGGCGCGGCGGGATCGGAGAGGTCCAGGACTACGACGCCCGTGCCGCCCGCCGCCGCGTACACGTGGTCGCCCGCCACCGCCACGTGCAGCACCGGCCCGCCCACGTCGACCGGTTCGCCCACCACGGGTGCCAACGGGTCGGCGATGTCGATGGGCACCACCCCGAGGGTGTTGTCGGCCGCGTAGATCCAGCCGTCCCGGGCCTTGGACAGCTCCCAGGGGGCCTGGAGTCCAGCAGCCTCGGCCACGCGCGACGGGGCCTGGGGCTCGGAGACGTCGAGCACCACCACGCCCTCGTCCCGGGCGCTCACGAAGAGGTAGCCATCGACGTAGGCGAGCCCCTCCCAGCCGCGGGCCGAGATCGTGCTCACGCGGACGAGGTCGGCGGGGTCGCTCACGTCGACCAGCTCGATGCCGCGGTCGCGGTGGGTCAGCGCCACGAAGCCGGGCGACAGCGGCTCCACGCGGTGAAACCGGTCGCTGACCCCGCCGCCGATCACCGCCGCCGCCCCGGGGGTGGCGTCGACGAGCAGGAGCCCGCCCTGCCCCACCACGTAGGCCACGCCGTCGAGCAGTTCGATGTCGACCATCTCGTAGAGCAGGCCGCCCTCGCCGGGCAACAGCTCGTCGAGCTGAGTGATGGGGTCGGTGCCCAGGGTCGTCGGTGCTTCGCAGCTCGCCGGCAGGGTGATCCACGCCACCGGCGAGCCGGTGTCGGCGGCGGTGTCGTTGACCGTGCCTGACTGGGTGTCGCTGTCGTCACCCCCTGCGGAGGCGGGCACGCAATACCCGAGGTCGTCGCGGGTGTAGCCCTCCATGCACGGCGACCGCGGCTGGTCACAGGCGAGGAGCCAGGGGAGAAGCAGCATGGAGCGAGGATGCCACGGCAGGTCGCAAGTTTCGGCGGGCGCCGCGTGCCTCGCGCCCACGGGGCCGCCGGCTGGAAGGCCATCGGTTGGCCGACCGTCGCCACTGGGGTTAGCGATGGCCATGTTCGCACTCGCATGGTCCTTGAGCGTCGCGTGTTCCTCGGGCGGCAGCGACACGGGCTCGAAGCCGGGAGGGGGCGACTCCGACGACACCGGCACGACGCCGGCCGGGTTCGAGAACGAGGTCGAGCTCGCCGACTCGAAGGTCGACTCGGAGACCGGCACCTGCGACATCGCCTACTACTGGCCGGTTCACGAGAAGGTGAGCCCGCTCATGGTGGTGCGACTCGAGTCGCCCGAGCCGCCTTACGAGATCCGGTCGCTCGCTGCGAGCGTGTTCTCGGTGGCCACGGGTGCCTTCTCGCTGGACGACGGCACCACCTTGGACTGCAGCGGCAGCCGATCGCTGCGGCTGTTCGCATTCGTGACCGAGGCCACGGACATGTCGGCCTACGTGCTGGCCGACGGCGCCTGGCCCGACATCCCGGCCATCGCCGAGGTGACCGTCACGGGGGCGGGCGACGGCGAGGACTGGGTGGAAGTCGAACTGATCGAGGGCGTCCTGGACGTGCCGGTTCGCGTCGAGGAGCCTGGCAGCCTCTGGGTGGGCTACGAGTGGCTCGAGACCAGCGAGCAGACCGCCGTGCAGTGCGCCGCCGGGTGCAACCGAGGCCGCCTCGACACCTTCAGCTACATGGTCGAAGGCAACGAGTGGGGCAACGAGACGGGCTGGAGCCCCAACAACGAGAACCCGGACCTGCGGGCGACCATCGGCTACTGACCCCGGCGGCCGCTGGCGCCGGGTCCAGCGCGGCTCGCCCTACCGCGCGTCCTGCCCCGGGAGCGCGCGGGATTCTCGCCGAGTGGCTTGCCGCGCGACCAACCTCCGCCTCTCGTACGCCGAGTACTTGGCAACCGAGCTGCTCTCGCGGACGAGCACCCGTTCGTCGGTGGGGAGATCTTTTCCATGGCCGTGGCCACGGCCGCGCACGCCCCGGTGCAGTCCGGTATATCTACGGGCCAAAGTAGCTAGACGGCCCGCCCAGGACCTGCGAAGCTGGGCCATCGCGAACATGTGAGGGATCTCGACATGGCACTGCTTCTGATGTCAAGTTGCGGCGAACCCTCGTGGAGTATGGACTTCCCCCCCCCGGAGTGCCTCGAGTACTCACGCGAGCCCGTGGGCATCGAGGACGACGAGGGCCTCGGCTTCACGGCCGCCGAGGTGATGGACGCCCTCGGCTACACCTGGACCTACGCGCTCTCCTGGGAAGCAGGCGCCGACG
>CAYHRZ010000038.1:0-19033 GCA_964359125.1 uncultured Klebsiella sp.
GGAGGGCGAGGCTCGGGCTCGGTGGTGCCGCGCCCGTTCTTGAAGTGGGCCGGCGGCAAGCGGCAGTTGCTCCCGGTGTTGCTGCCGCGTGTGCGGGAGGGGATGGAGGGCGGCTACCACGAGCCCTTCGTGGGCGGCGGTGCCTTGTTCTTCGAGCTCGCGCGGCTGGGCGAGTTGCCGAACCGGGTGTCGCTCGCCGATGGCAACCCCAACCTGGTCGAAGCCTACGTGGCCGTGCGGGACGATCTGGCGACGCTGGTGGGGCTGCTATGTGAACACGTGTCGCGACACGGAGAGGAGCACTTCTACGCGACCCGCGCCACGGTGCCCGGCACCTCGACCGAGCGCGCGGCGCGCGTGATCTACCTCAACAAGACAGGCTTCAACGGCCTGTACCGAGAGAACTCGAAGGGGAAGTTCAACGTGCCCTTCGGCCGCTACGCCAACCCGTCGATCCTCGACGAGCACAACCTGCGGGCGGCGCACGAGGTGTTGCAGGGGGTGGAGGTCCTGGTGGGCGACTTCGCCGGCGTGCGCGAGCGGGCGCAGCCGCGCGACCTGGTGTACTTCGACCCGCCCTACGACCCGGTGAGCGCCACCTCGTCGTTCACCAGCTACGCCAGGGGGGGCTTCGGAGCGGAGGAGCAGACGAGGTTGCGTGACGTCGTCCGAGAGTTGTCGGGGCGTGGCGTGCGGGTCTTGCTGTCGAACTCGATGACGCCTCGGGTGTGCGACCTCTACGCGGGCTTCCGGGTCGACACCGTCCTGGCGAGCCGCGCCGTGAACAGCCGGGGGGACCGGCGCGGGAAGGTGGAGGAGGCGCTGGTGAGGAACTTCGGCGGCGGGTGATCAGCCGCCACAGTTGTTCTGCCCCACCACGGCGTGGAGCGGGCCCAGCGTGTCGTAGTCCAGGCGCTCGCCGCCGCCGCTCACGAGGGAGACATCGAGAATCGACGCGGTGAGCAGGTAGTGCGGGTTGGCATCGCTTCCCGTGCACTCGTTGGGCTCGGTGTCGCAGACGTAGCGGAGGTCCGCGGCGATGGTGCCCGACTCGGCGACGTAGACCGTTCCCGTCAAGTACTGCACCACGTCGTTGCAGTCCCAGAATTCCAACTCGTCGCGAGCGCCGGACGCCTCGCCATAGGCAAAGAAAGCGTCGGCGCCGATGGACAGCGTGTAGCTGGCCCTCTCACGGGCAGCCTGGTCCGCGGGAGGCAGGTGGAGGACCAGCACGGCCACGGCCCCGTCGTCGACGGCCGCGCCGGCGCTCGCCACGTAGGCCCAGCTGCAACCCCGGGGGTGCCAGAGCTCGTCCCAGGGCGAGGGGGTGTAGTCGTCCATGGCGGCGTAGTCGTCTTCGGTGCAGTACGCAGCGGGGGCTGAACTGTCGCTGCTGTCGCTCCTGTCGGCGCCGTCGGCCGCGGGGCATCGCTGGGCGCAGGCCAGGAGGAGCAGGGCGGGGAGCGGCGTGAGCCCGGTGGTGCGGCCTCGGCTCGGGACGAGGCGCGCGGTGTCGAGGGCGGTTGACATGGCCCCGAGTGTAGCGCCGGGCGCGGCCGGCGGCGGGGCCACGCCCGGGACACCGTGGCCGCGGGAGCACGCCCCGGACACCGTGGCCCATCGCGCCTCCGGTCTCCGGTCACCGCGACCCACGTGGGACACGAAGGCCGTGCCATGCGCGGGTCGCGTGCGGGTGCCCGCGACCGGGTGCGAGGTGCAGGGACACGACGGGCGAGCCACTCGGCGAGCGAGACTGGGCTGGTGTAGACTCGCAGCGTGATCCGTCGAGACGCCTCACCGCGCAGGCGCTCCCGCGAGCGCAACCGCGCCCACGTCCTCGGCCTCGCGTTTGTGGCCGTTGCCTGCGGCGACGGGCAGGGCGACTTGGCGGCCTGCGACGAGCACGGCACCACCTGCGACGATGCCGGCGGCCAGAGGGAGGATTCCGGCGACGGGACCGACACCGCCGACCTGGCTTCGCCGGTCTGGGGCGAGACGCCGTTCGCCGGGGCGCCCCGCGAGTCCTACTGTTGGGGGGTGTTGCTCTGGGACGGGCTGCCGGACTACGGGGACTACCTCGCACAGCTGTCCTTGCCCGTGACGCGCGACCACGGCAGCGCGGCGGCAGACTTCTCCGCCGCGGGCGCCTTCCCCGGGACGGCCGAGGCGGTCGTGGTCGAAGGCTCGTCGGTCCGGGACGAGGCCCTCCTGGCCACGGAGGGTTGCAGCTTCGACACCAGTGACCCTGCCGCGTACGCCGACCCGGGAACCTGGTGGTTCGCCACCTCCGGCCGAGTCGAAGTCGACGCGACGTACGTGTCCTCGTCCGAGGGTGGGTGCGGCGAGAACGCGGTGTTCGAGCTGGACGTGAACCTCGCCGGGCTGACCCTGGAGACGACCACCGGCGACTCCGTGTCGGTGTCCGACGTGGCGTGGTCGGGCTTGTTCGCGGGCTTCCCTTCCTGCCCGCCCGAGTAGAAAGGGGCCTGCTCTCCCGGGGACCCGCGGCTGGGCGTGCAGCGGCGCGCACGAACCGACCGGGCCATGAGAAACTCGACCACCTCGCCCCGCCACCCGAGGCTACGCCCCTTCCCCTCCCCGACGACGTCCCAGCGCGGCGCCCAGCCGCTGCTTGTCCACCCCCAGCGCCCGGAACATCTTCTCCTCCTGCCACTGCTGGAACACCCGGAAACTCTGGTCGGCGGCGTACCTGCCACTGGTGAGGTACACGAAGGCGCGGAGCGGCGTCGAGAGCGACTCCGGGCCCAGTTCCTCGTGCGCCTGCCAGAAGAAGCTCTCCGTGGACCGGTTGTTCCCGTACCAGTACCGCGCGAGGCGCAGGTAGGCCCGGTACTCCTTCGCCTGCCGCGCCGCGATCTCGCCCATCGTCGCGGCCTCGTCGGCGCCGTCACGCACCCGCAGCACGCCGATGGCGGCGTTGATGCCACCCCGGATGGCGAAGTCTACACCGCCCGAGAGGATGGGATCCACGAACGCGGCCGCGTCGCCCACCGCTGTCCACCCCGGACCCGTGGTGCGGCGCAGCGAGTAGGACCAGTCGCGGGCGAAGTGCAGCGGCGAACCGGGGTCCACCAGCACTGCCCCCGCCAGGGGCGGCGCCGCGCCCGGCGGACTCGACCCGGGGGCAACCGAATCGGCCCCAGGCAAGAGCCCGGCCAGTCGGAGTTGAGCGAGGAACGCCTCCACCGACACCCGGGACCTCGCCTTGACCACCACGCCGACGCTCGTCCGCGTGGCCGATACCGGGATGAACCACGCCCAACCCTCCGGCACGGTCACGATGAGTTGCACGTGCCGGCCCAGCGGCCCCGGGACCCCGCCTGCGCCGTCGAAGTAGGCATAGGTGGCCGTGGACCGCAGGTCCTCCAGCGGCTCGACCAGGTCGAGCGCCCGGCCCACCAGCGCCCGCTGCCCGCTGGCGTCGATCACGTAGCTGGCGTCGATGTCGCCGACGGCGGTGGCAACGCCCACCGCCCGGCCGTCGACGAACTTGACACTCGTGGCCTCGGTGCCCTCGCGCACGTCCACGCCCGAGGCGCGGGCGTGGTCGAGGAGCAGCTTGTCGAAGCGCGCGCGCTCCACCTGCCAGGCTCGCTCGTAGTCGCCCGCGAGGAGCGTCGCCTCGGTGAGCCCCGGCAGGTCCCGCTCCAGCCGGGGGTCGAAGAGCACCGACCAGGGCTCGCGCGACTGGCCCCACACGTAGAGCGCGCCGTACTTGCGTGCGAAGCCGAGCGCCGCCACGCCGTCGCCCAGCCCCAGGTGCTGCTGCAAGAGTTGGAACGTGGCGGGTTGCAGGCTCTCGCCCACGTGGTGACGGGGGAAACGCTCCGCCTCGAACAGCACCACCGGGGCGCCGTTACGCGCAAGGAAGGCCGCGGTGGCCGCGCCACCCGGGCCGCCGCCCACCACCACGACCGGGGCGCTCACGAAGTCCCTCACCGCCCCGCCTCGGCCCGCGCGAGCCGGCAGACGAGGTCCTGGGCCGCGCCGAGGAGCATGCCCGACCGGAACACCGCCCAGTCACCGGGCGACAGCGCCGCCTCGGTACGCCGGGAAAGCTCGCCGAGAGTGGACCGGGTGTCGGCAAAACCCTGACCGTCGCCCAGCCTGCCACGGCGGTACGCACCGTACAGTGACGGGAACCGTCCCTCGTGAAAGATGCCGCCCACCTGCAAGAGCGTGCCGTCCACGTCGCAAATCACGTCGCCACAGAGCGGGGCGGGGTCCGCCGCGTTTTGCCAGTTGAACAGTTCCACCCGCCCCGGCGAGGCCGCGTCGAGCCGCAGCACCCCGGCCAGTCCGTCGAGGTATTCGAGCCACTGGCGCTCGGAGAATTGCATCCCCGTGGCGTAGTTCAGTTGCACCGCCGGCACGCCGGCCGCCACCGCGTGCTGGTACCGCTCCACCAGTTCACCCGCGCCCGCGGGGGGGACGGTCACGTTCAGGAACCACCGGGCGGGACCCAGCCGCAAGCGTGCCAGCACCGCCTCGAGATCCAACTCGCCCCGCGCCGCCCGGAACCGGTTGTCGCGACCGGTACCATCGACGCTGAGCTGCACCACGACGCCGCGCGCTGCCAGCCACTCGATTCGAGTGTCATCCAGGCTCAACCCGTTTGTCGTGAGCTGAACCACCAACGGGCGCGCCCCCCTCTGCGGGTGATTGATCGCGCACGACACCGCCAGCTCCACCAGGTCCCAACGCCGGGTGGGCTCGCCGCCGAAGAGTTGCAGCCCGAGTCTTGGCTTGGGGCTCGCCAGCAGGTGATCCACCGCCGCGCACACCGTGGTCAGCGGCATGTCGCCGACGGGTCGCCCCCCCGCGTACTCGCCCGCGAAGTCTCGCCCGCGGCCCTCCTCGCTGAGCCCCACCAGGCAGTAGCTGCACCGGAGCTCGCAAGAGCGGGTGAGCATCAACATTAGACGGTCCGTGGAGGCCCCGCGGCCGGTCTGCGCGCTGTCGCGCGCCAGCACCTGCGCCAGCCGCCGCTCGGCCTGCGCCCGCGTGGGCACGGCTCGGCCCAGGCCACGCCCGGCGCCGCCCGCGCCGTCACCCGTCCCCGCCCTCACGCCACGCCCCCGGCGTCGCCCCCGGCGTCGCCCCCGGCGTTGGCCCCGGCCCGCCGTTCCCGGTACCACCGCACGAAGTCGGCGAGCACGGCGCCCACCTTCATGTTGTTGGCGGTGATCGCCGGCTCGTAGCTCCACTTCACCAGCTCCGAGTTCGGTGGCGCGTCCATCCAGTAGCGGTCGAAGTTCGCGAGTTGGTCGAGGTGCCCCAGCCGGAACTTCGACTTGTGCTCGGTCTCGTGCAGGAAGGCGTTGCCGCCGTAGATCGTGCCGTCGTGGTCGACGGTGATCTCCGCGTTGAGCCGCATCGGCATCGGCGCGTTCTCGGCGTTCACGAAACTGACACCCGGACGCGCCCGGAGCGCCTCGGCGAGCATGAAGAGCTGGTTGGCCAACTCCTGCCGCTGGGCCACCGTCCACGCCTTGCCCAGCGCGATGTTGACCTGGACGCGGGCGAATCCGAGATCGACGATGTGTAGGTAATTCTGCGCCATGCGCTCGATCTGCGTGGGGTGCACCACCATGATCACGTCGTACCGTAGGCCACTGTCGCGGATGGCATCCACTCGCGCCGCGATGCCCTGCCGGTAACTGTCGGCCCCCGCCTCGCGCGCCGGGCGGAAACGACGCTGCGTCTCCTCGTCGCCGTCGAGGGAGAGCTCCAGCTTCACCGGGTACTGCTTCAGGAAGGCCAGCTTCTCCTCGTCCAGCGACCAGCCGTTCGACGACACCACGAAGTCGATGGTTTTTCCCAGCGCAGCGGCGCGTCGCGTGCCGTCGACGATGGCATGCTTGACCAACGCCCACTCCAAGAGCGCCTCGCCACCGAAGAACTGCAGGGTGAGCGCCATGCGCTCGCTCGACAACAGCAAGTCCAGCGAGCGATCCATGGTCGCCCGCGACATCACCCGGCCGTCCTGCTTGGGAATATAGCAGTAGTTGCACCGCAACTCGCACTGCCAGGTGGGGATCACCACCAGTCGCGTCACCCCGCCCTGGGCATACCGCTGGAACGCGTGGATCCAGCGACCCGTGGGCCCGAGCAGTTCCTCGGCCACCGCGCGGACCCGCACCTCCTCGCGGCTGTCGCCCCCCTGCGTTCCCCGCCGCGCGGCGTCGAGCACCTCGAAGACACGGCGCCGGAGGCGGTCGTCGAGCACCCGGGCGAGGAAGCCGTCACCGGCCACCGACCGCAACCGAGGATAGCTCCCCGCGTAGTAGTATTCGTCGGTGAAGAACCCAGCCTCCACGGCGCGATCCACGAACTCGTCGGCGGGGCGGTCGTACTCCACCAGCGGGTAGTCGAGCTCGGGGTATCCCTCGACACGCAGTTCCCCGCGCGTGACACACCTCGACTCCGTGCCCTGCAAGACCCGGCGACGGTACGACGCGCTGGGGAAGTAGCTCACCAGCCGCGGCACCACCGGGAAACGCACGTGGAAGTGCAGCGGGTGACTCAGCTTGAGGCGCACCACCTCGTCGAGGACCTCCACGAGGTCGGTGGCCGAGGTGTCGCCGTTACTGAGAATGAAGTAGGCATCGTGGTGTAGACCGCGCTCGGCCAGCGCCCGCACGATGGCCCGCACGTGGGCCCGCTTGTAGCCCTTCCCCAGCCGCGCCAACTCCCGGTCGGAGAAGCTCTCCACGCCCACCTGGAGGTAGCTCGACCAGGTCCGCGTGCGGTGGTCCGCCACGAAGTCGCGCGTGGAGAAGGGCCTGCCGTGGGCGTCGAAACAGTCCGGCGCCATGGCGTCGAGCAACTCGGTGTCGGGCTCGGCCAGCAGCACGCCCCCTTCGCGGCGACAGAGGTCGGCGACCGACACCTGGCAGGAGGCCAGCCGGAACGGCGTGGACTGCAGGGCCCGGAAGAAGGCCAGGGCCCGCTCGCGGTCGCAGGCGAAGTCGTCGTCGCTGACGTGCACCCGGTAAGCGTTGGCGGGCACGACGGGGTTGCGCCCCCGCGCGTCGCGCGGCCCGTCGCCGAACAACGAGCGGTAGTGGGCATCGTAGCGACCGAGAAGTTCGATGACCGAGCCCGCCGACCGGGCCTGGTACGACTCGCGCCCGATGATCGAGCAGAAAGTGCAGCGGTGCACGCAGCCCCGCGACGTGGACAGCTCCACCCCGGCCTCGAGGTGTCGCGCGGTCACCCACCGCAGGTCCAGTTCCACGCGGTCGAGGTCCTCCACTCGCGGCACCGCCGCCGAGTCGGCGCTCAGCAGTCGCCCCCCGGCGCGGTCAACCACGATCAAGCCGTCGCCCGCCGCCAGCGACGCCAGTTGTGCCTCGGTGAGGGGCACGTCGACGCTCCCCTCGCCCACCACGCGGACCAGCCGGGGCAGGTGGTACTCCCCGGCGCCCCGGCACACGAAACTGGCGTCGGGAAAGTGGGCCGCCACGTGCTCCGGCGCGAGCGTGGGCATCACCCCGCCCAGCGCCACGTGCGCGCGGCAGCCGAGGTCGCGCAGCTCCCGCACCAGCGACACCACGCCGTCCCAGTACCCCTCCAGCAGCGTGATCACGACGACGTGCACCGGCCCCGCCGCCAGCACCGCCGCCAGCCCCTGCATGCCCGAGACCGGCCGCTCCCGGCCGGTGATGGCCATCTTCACGTTGGCCGTCACCACCTCGCAGTCCACCGCCGCCAACGAGGAGATCATGTGCAGCACCCCCTGGCTGATCTCCGCGTCGTTGTGCGGCATCTCCGCGTTCATCAGCGACTCGAAGAACAACACCCGCGGGCGGCCGCCCGCCACGACGCCGTCGCCACCCGGGGACAGTTCCCGCCCGCCCCCCGCTCGCGCCTCCCGCAGCCAGCCCGCCACCGGCAGGCCGCGGCCGGCGTCGTCGACCACCACCCGGCGCGCGTGGCCGTGGTGCCACACCGCGCGTTTCCCTGCCTCTCGCGCGTAGAACCAGCCCCGGGCGGGATCGTGCTCCACTACCTAGGCTCCTCGACCCCTTCGGGGTCCGCGTGGACGATCACGTCGACGTTGGGCAGGGCCGCCCGCAGCCGGGCCTCCACGTCGTCGGCCGCGGCGTGGGCCTGGGCGAATGGGATGTGCGCGGGCAAAACCACGTGAACCTGGACGAAGCGGTGGGGGCCGGATCGCCGTGTCCGCAGGTCGTGCCACGACAACAAGGGCGCGCCCACCTCCCGGAGCACCGCCTCCAACTGCCGTGTTTCTTCCTCTGGAAGAGGCCGATCCATCAGCTCATCGACCGCCTCGCGGCCCAGGGCGTAGACGTCTTTCACCATCATCGCGCTCACCACGATCGAAGCAAGCGCGTCGCCCAGCGCGGTGCCGAAAAACACGCTGGCCCCGATGCCCACCATCACCGCCCCGCCGGTGAACACGTCCATCCGGTAGTGCACGGCGTCGGCCTTGACCACCAGCGACCCGCTCTCGGTGCCCGCCCGGGACAGGTAGGTGCTGATGAACAACGAACCCGTGAGCGACAACACCATCACGCCGAGCGCGGGCCCCGCCCGGGGCACCGCGGCACCGCCCTCGACCACCTGGGCCACGGCGTTGCCGGCGATGGCGAGCACGACCACGCCGAGCACCACCGCCTGAGCCAAGGACGCCAGGGCCTCGGCCTTGCCGTGCCCCCAGGGGTGCCCCTCGTCAGCCGGCTCGGCCGCCTGCCGCACCATGAGCAGGTTCACGCCGGACACGATCGCGTCGCCCAGCGAGTCGGCGGCCGACGCCATCACCGCGTGGCTGCCGCTCCACAGGGCGACCGCGAGCTTTGTTACCCCCATCACCAGGGTCACGCCGATCGCCACGACGAGGGGGTGCAGTCCCATGGATCCGGGGACTATCCGCGCGGGGGGAAGTGGTGGCGCCGGTGGGACTTGAACCTACGACACCGCGGGTATGAACCGCGTGCTCTAACCAACTGAGCTACGGCGCCAGCGGGCCGCCTTCTATACGCGGCCGCCCGGTGCGGCAAGTCAGGGGACGAAGCCCAGGGCGCGGAGCGCCTCTGGCAAGCTGCTCCCCACCCGGGCGCTCTCCACCAAGGCCTCGTTGAGCTGCGCGCGGGTGATGAGCCCAAGGTCCACGTAGAGCATCCCCACGGCGCGACGACGAGCAAACATGCGGTTGTGAGTGGTCGCGGCGTTCATGGTGGTGTTCCTGGGGTACACGCAGTGGATCGGAACACCCGGGCCGCGGGATGAGGGCTACTCGTCGGACTTGAAGCCGCCGTGCCGCAGCATCTGGCCGTCAGCAAGGAACACCGCCATCTCCGCGATGTTGCAGGCGTGGTCGGCGGCGCGCTCCAGCTGTCGCGACACGCTGGACCACGCGATGGACCGCTCCAACTGGTCGGGGTGATCCTTGGCAATCTGGATCATCCGGTGGATGGCGCTGCCGTGCAGGTGGTCGAGCTTGCGGTCGTCGGCGATCACCGCCCGCGCCCCCTCGGCATCGCGCTCGGCCAGGGCCCGCATGGCGCGCCCCACCAGCTCGACCGAGCCGTTGGCCAACTCCACCACCTCCGGCGGCGCCTCGATCCCCGGGCCGGCCGCCAGCTCGATGGTGCGCTCGGCCACGTGGACGGCGAGGTCCCCGATCCGCTCCATGTCGACGTCGGACTTCAGCGCGGTGAGCACCAGGCGCAGGTCCTCGCCCACCGGCGAGCGCCGCGCGAGCAGCACCACGCACATGCGGTCGAGTTCGACTTCCAGGCGATCCAGCTCGCGGTCGGTGTCCATCACCTGGCGGGCCAGCCCGGTGTCGCGGGTGAGCAGCGCTCGGACCGCTTCCCTGAGCATCTGCTCCGCCCGCACGGCGGTGCGGGACAGGTGCACCGCCAGGTTCTGGATCTCCTCTTCGTAAGCCGAGTCGAGGTGGGGGGTCTGCATGGAAGGCCAGGGCTCCTAGTGCTCGGTACTCAGGACGCCCTGCGGCCCCGGAGCATGCGATCGGCGAGAAAGTTCACGACAAAAGTAACCGCGAAAAGGAGAATCCCGAGGGCAAACAGGGCCTGATAGTGCGGGCCGCCACGGACGGCCTCCCCCAATTCGGCCGCGATGGTCGCGGTGAGGGTGCGAACGGGGTCGTAGACTGAGCCTGGGATGCGCACCGCGTGGCCGGTGGCCATGAGCACCGCCATCGTCTCGCCGATGCAGCGCCCCACGCCGAGCAACACCGCGACCAGGAGGCCCCGCTGCGCCGCCGGGAGCAGCACGCGCCAGACCATCTCCCACTTGGTCGCGCCCATGGCCATCGCCGCCTGGCGGTAGCTCTCCGGGACGGCGCGCAACGCGTCCTCGCCCAGCGACACCAGGAGCGGCAGCGTCATCAAGCCCAGCAAAATCGCCCCGTTCAGGCCGTTGAGTCCCACCTGGGCGCCCATCGACTGCAAGAGCGGGTTGAGGATCATCACGCCGATGAACCCCCACACCACGCTGGGGATGGCCGCCAACAACTCCACGACCACCTTCAGCAACTCGCGGGAGCGGTCGCTGGCGAACTCCGAGAGGTACACCGCCGCGGCGATGCCCACCGGCACCGATACGAACAGCGAGAGGCCCACGCACCACAGTGTCCCCACGACGAGGGCCACGATGCCGTAGACCGGGGGCTCGGCGGTGGGGGACCAGTCGATCGAGGTGTGCATCATCACCCCCTCGCGCAGCAGGAAGCCGATGCCTTCTTTACCTATAAATCCAAAAATAGCCAGTATGAACAAGATCGCGCTCACGCCGCAGAGGCGGATGAGCCCCTCGATAACGAACTCCACGTACTTGGTGTACGCAGGCGGCTTACGGCGCGCGACCACCGCCACGGCTAGCCGCCCGTAGGGGGGACGGGCGGGACGGCGGCGGGATCGGCGGCGGGATCGGCACCCGCCGCCTCACCGGCGACCGGCGCCTCGGGGGGAGGCGTGGCGCCGTCGCGCGGCGCGGGCACAAAACCCGAGGCAACCACCACGGCGTCGGCGGCGGGCGACGTGGCCCAGGCCAGGAAGGCCTGGGTGGCCCCCGCCGGGGCCCCGTTGGTGTAGACGTAGAGGGCGCGGCTGAAAGGGTACAGGCCGCTGAGCACGTTGCTTTCCGTGGGCTCCACGCAGGGGTCGGCCTTCGACTTCGACAAACAAACGTGCTTGGCGCCCGGGTTGCTGTAGCCCATGCCGCCGTAGCCAATGGCGCACTTCGTCGTGCCCACCACGTCGACCACCTGCTGGGTGCCGGACTGGTCCATGGTGGAGGTGAACTTCCCCTCCTTGCCGATCACGTGTTCCTTGAAGTACTCGTAAGTACCGGAGTTGTTCTGGCGGCCCACCTTGACAATCACGTCGTCGCCGTTGCCGCAGTCCATGGTCACCCCCACCTGCTTCCAGTGGGTGAAGGTGCCCTCGCTGCCGTAGATCGCCTTGAGCGCGTCGAAGTCGATTTGCGCGACTGGGTTGTCCTTGTGGACGTAGATGCTCAGGCCGTCGTAGGCGAGTGCGGTCTCCACGGGATCCACGCCCTTGGCCTTGGCGGTGGTGATCTCCTCGTCCTTCATCGCACGGGAGGCGTTGGCCATGTCGGTGGTGCCGTCGATGATCGCCTTGATGCCGGTGCCGCTGCCGCCGCCGGTGACCGCCACCACCACCTTGGGGTTCACCTTGGCGTACTCCTCAGACAGCCGCTGGAGCAGGTTCACCATGGTGTCGCTGCCCTTGGCCTGGAGCACGACCGTCTTGTCGGGGTTCGCGGCGTCTTCACCGCGGTCGGGACGGCCGCAGGCGGCGAGGGGGAGCAGGGCGACGAGCAAGAGACGGGACATGGGAAAACCTCGTGGTGAGCGAGAACTAAACGACGACTGCGCCGCCACGGTGAGCGGCCTGCGACGATTGCGTGACGGCTACCCGTAGCGCCCCTCGATGTAACGGGCGGTTCGCTCGTCGACCGGCTTGGTGAAAAGGGTGGCGGTGTCGCCCAGTTCGACGAGTTCGCCCATGAGCATGAACACGCAGCGATCGGAGATCCGCCGCGCCTGCTGCATATTGTGGGTGACGATCACCTGCGTGAATGTGTCGCGCAGGCTCCCCATGAGCTCCTCGACCGCGCCGATGCCATCGGGGTCCAGGGCCGAGCAGGGCTCATCCATGAGCAGGACCTTGGGTTTCAGCGGCAAGAGCCGCGCGATGCACAACTTCTGGCGCCCTTCCAGCGATAACGTCTCGGCGTCGTGGGACAGCTTGTCTTTCACCTGATCCCAGAGCATCACCTCGCGGAGCGCCTGCTCCATCAGGCCGTCTTGCACGGAGCGCGGGGTGCGCGGGGCGTGGAGGCGGACGCCGAACAACACGTTGTCGCGGATGGAGAGCGGGAGCGGGTTCGGGCGTTGAAACACCATCCCCGCGTCGCGTCGAAGGGCCAGCGCGTCGGTCCGGGGGTCGATGACGTCGTAGTCCGCGACGTGGAGATCCCCCTCCACCCGGACGTAGGGCTGGTCGTTCATCCGGTTGAAACAGCGTAAGAGCGTGGACTTGCCACAGCCCGAGGGCCCGATCAGCGACAGGATCTCGCCGGGCACCACGTCGAGGTTCACCCGATCCAGCGCGCGGAACGTCCCGTACCAGAGGGACAGGCCCCGGCAGCGGATGATGGGCGCGGGGCCGCTCATCCGAACTTCCCGGAAATGTAGTCGTTGGTCCGCTTGTCCCGAGCGAACACGAAGAGCTCGTCGGTGGGCGCCGCCTCGATCACCTTGCCGCCCATCATGAACACCGTGAAGTCGGCCACGCGGCGGGCCTGCAGGAGAAGGTTGGTCACCATGATGATCGTCATGTGCGCCTTGAGCTCCACCAGCACCGACTCGATGCGCATGGTGGTGACCGGGTCGATGGCGATGGAGAACTCGTCCAGGCAGAGGATCTCGGGATCCGTCGAGAGCGCGCGGGCCAGGGTGAGCCGCTGTTGTTGTCCCCCGGAGAGGCGGGTGCCGAGCATGTCGAGACGGTCCTTCACCTCGTCCCACAACGCCGACTGTAACAGGCAGCGCTCGACGATCACGTCGAGCTCCGGCTTGCGGCGAACCCCTGCCATCCGGGGGGCGAAAGCCACGTTGTCGTACACCGACATCGGCAGGCCGACCGGCAGGGGCAAGACCGTGGCCACGCGTCGACGCAAGTCGCTGGTGCCGATCTCCTTGACGTCCTCGCCGTCGAGCGTCACCCGGCCGCTCACCTTCGCATGCTCGTTGAGCTCGATGGTTCGGTTTAAGCAGGTGAGGAGGGTGCTCTTGCCTGCGCCGGCCGGACCGATGATGCCGATGATGCTGTTGCGACGAACGTCGATCGACACGCCCTCGATGACCGACTTGCTGCCGTACCGGACGCCCAGGTCTTGGACAGAGAGGTGGGGCGCGCCCATCACCATCTCCGGTTACGACGGAGGTAGTACCGAAGGGCGATCGCCGAGGTATTGAACAGCATCACCACCCCCAGCAACACCAGCGCCGTGCCGTACTTCATCGACTCCGGAACATTGGGGACCTGAGTGACCAGGGCGAAGACATGCATCGAGAGCGCCATCGTCTGGTCATACACGCTCGTGGGAATGATCGGCAGGTAGAACGCCGCGCCCGTGAACAAGACCGGCGCGGTTTCCCCGGCCGAGCGGCTCACTTGGAGGATCACGCCGGTCAGGATGCCCGGCAGCGCGTTGGGCAGCACCACGTGCCAGATCGTCTGCCACCGCGTGGCGCCAAGATTCCAACAGGCAACACGGAAGTTGTGCGGCACGGCCTGCAGGGCGGCCTTGGTGGAGGTGATGATCACTGGCAGGGTCATCACCCCCAGCGTGAGCCCGGCGGCGAGGATGGAGGTGCCGAAGTCCAGGAAAAGCACGAAGGCGCCGAGCCCGAACAGGGCGTGCACAATGCTCGGCACGCCGGCGAGGTTGACGATGGCGAGGTCCACCATCCGCGCCACGCGCCCCTCACCGGCGTACTCCGAGAGGTACATGCCCGCGAGCACGCCCACGGGCACCGAGAAGCTCAACGACACCGCCACCAGCCACAACGTGCCCACGATGGCCGGGTAGATGCCGCCGCGGGTCATGCCGGAGATGGGCATCGAAAAGAGGAACTCGTACGACAACGCTGGGACACCCTTCATCAGGATAAACCCCACGATCGCCAGCGCCGGCAGCGCCGCCATCAGGGTGGCGGTGAGGAGTCCCAGCTCCACGATCTTCTGCCGCCGGTGCCGACTCTCGAGCGGATCGGCCTTCAACTCCACGGCGACCGGGTCCGGGCGGGAGGGGGTGTCCACGTGTTCCGGCCGCTCATTAGCGGGCAGATTGTGACGATCAGGTGACGGCCCGCGTAGCTTTGCGTGACGGACTCAGCCCCGCGAGAGGACCTGCGCCCGGGCGTAGGAGTCGAGCGTACCCGCGTCGGTCCAGCGGCCGCCGAGTTCGGCCCAGTACATCTGTCCGCGTTGTACGTAGCGGGTGTTCACCTCGCTGATCTCCAGCTCGCCCCGCGCCGAGGGGCGCAGCGTGCGGATGATGTCGTAGACCTGAGCGTCGTAGGCGTACACCCCGGTGACGGCGAAGGGCGAGGGCGGGCGCTCGGGCTTCTCGAGCACTTCCACCAGCTCGTCGCCCACGAACCGGGGAACGCCGAAGCGCGAGGGATCGTCCACCCGCGCGAGCAGGATCATCGCGCCCCTACCGCTGGCGATCCACGCGTCGAGGTGCGGTCGCAGGGGCGCGTCGAAGACGTTGTCGCCCAGCACCACCGCCACTGGCCCCCCCTGGGCGAAGTCCTCGGCGAGCCCCAGCGCCTCGGCGATGCCACCCGCCCGGTCCTGGACCTTGTAGGTGAAACGGCAGCCGAAATCGGCCCCGGAGCCGAGTTGGGCGACCAGCGCGCCGAAGTGGTGAACACCGGTGACCACGAGAATGTCGGCGATCCCGGCCTCGACCAGCCGCTGCACCGGGTAGTACACCATCGGCTGGTGGCCCACCGGCAACAGGTGCTTGTTGGTGATCTTGGTGAGCGGGTGCAGCCGGCTGCCGGAGCCGCCAGCGAGCACCACGCCGCGCAGGGTGGCCATCTCCTCGCTACCTTAGCAGAGTGAGTTCCACCAACGTGCTGCTGACGGGAGGGGCGGGGTTCCTCGGCCATCACCTCGTGCGGGCGTGGCGCGATGAACGGCCCGGGGACCACGTACTGGTGCTCGACACGCTGACCTACGCGGCCGACGCGGCGCGCATCGGTGAGACCGCGCTCTTGGTGGGCGACGTGGCCGACCCCGCCGCCGTCCACGCGGCGTTCGACCGCCTCGGCCGAGTCGACGCCCTGGTGCACCTCGCGGCGGAGACGCACGTCGACCGGAGCATCGTCTCCGCACCGGTGTTCGTGCGGACCAACGTCGTCGGCACCCAGGTGTTGCTGGACGTGGCCCGGGAGCGCGGTGTCGGCACGTTCGTGCACGTGTCGACCGACGAGGTGTACGGGAGCATCCGCTCCGGCTCGGTCGACGAGAGCGCCCCGTTCCGACCGTCGTCGCCCTACGCCGCGAGCAAGGCCGCCGGCGACCACCTGGTCACGGCGGCGTTTCTCACCCACCGGTTGCCCACACTGGTTGTCCGCCCCGCCAACGCCTTCGGCACCGGGCAGCACCCGGAGAAGTTCCTACCCCTTTTCTGTCGGGCCGCCGTCCGAGGCGAGCCAATGCCCCTCTACGGCGACGGCTCGCACCAGCGGGACTGGTTGTGGGCCGGCGACTTCGTCAGCGCCATCACGTGCCTGCTCGACAACGGCGAGCGCGGCACCGCCTACAACGTCCCCGGCGGTGGCCCGGTGACGAACCGCGCGGTGGCCCACGCGATCTGCCGGCAGGCCGGGTGCCCCCGGTCACTGGTGACGCCGGTGCCGGACCGTCCCGGGCACGACCGTCGCTACGCCATGCGGGGTGCCCGGATCCGGGCACTCGGCTGGCGCCGCACCCGGCTCCTCGTCGACGAACTACCCGCTCTGGTCGAGGAAGCTAGGCGAGCCTGAACAGGTCCACGACCACCTTGCGCTGGCCCTTCCCGGCGAGGCTGGCCCCGTAGCTGGAGGCGCGGCGCACCACGGCGCCCTGGCGCTCGAGGTACAACAGGACCTCGCGGACCCGGTCGACAAGGCGGCGTTGCCCCGGCGGGACGTCGTCGGCCAGCGACGACCAGAAGGCATCCACCGCGTCGCTGTCGACCCGCTCCGCGACCTGGGCGGCGGTCCATCCCCCGACCAGCGCCGTGCGCACGCGTTCGAGGGCGGAGCGCGGCTGAAGGGCACGCGCCACCCCGTCCACCAGCGCTCCGGGCCCGACGTCCGACAAGAAAATCTCCTTGGCGCTCAAGTCTAGCGCCACGTGGCCGAAGGGCGCACAATGGCCGCACCCGACACCCGCCCGTGGACCCCGCGCCGCTCCGTGGCGCTGTTCGTGGGGTCGGCGTGGATCCTGAGCGTCGGCATCGCGTGGGGCCTCCTCCACGTCCTGGTGTTCGGCGGCCACGCGCGCCTGGAGAAGGCCAGTGCCAGCGAGAGCCTGGGCCGAGCCTCGACCCTCGTCCAGCTCAAGCTCGCCGCGTTCGAGCGGGCTGTGGACCGCGCGACTGCCCGGGGGGTGGAGGGAACCGAGGGGGGCAACTTCGACCTGCTCCTGGTCGTGGGCGACGACGGCCTGGTTCGACGGCGCCGCGAGCCGACGGGCTTCGAGGGCCGCGGCGACTCGATGCTGGCGGAGGACGAGCCTAGTGGCCAGCGCGTGACCTTCGGTGATCCCGCACCCATCTACCTCACGACGCGCACCCTGCCGGCGACGGCTGCGGGCCCCGGGGCGACGGTGGTGGCCGGGCAAGTGCTCGACGAGGACTGGGTCGCAGCGGTGGCCGACCCATTCGGGCTTTCGCTGCACCTCGTGCCCGCGACGACGGCGGCCGTCGAACCCACCCGCGTCACGCTGCTCGACGACGCCAGCTTCCTGGCCCAGAGCACGGCGAGCCTGGGCTCGGCCGGCCTCGTCGGCCTGCGTGGCGTGGGGCCAAGGGACCTGGCGCACGCTGCAGACCCGCTGTTCAGGGTGTTGTTGCTCGGCTACGCCGTCGCCTCGGCGGGGCTCGGCCTCTTGGCCCTGCGGCTGGTGCCCTCGCTGGTGCAGCGAGAAGGCGACCGCTTGTACTCGGAGTTCGTGGAGAACTCGCAGGAGGGCTTGCTGCTCGTCGACCTCGACACGCTCAAGGTGCGGCAAGCCAACCGTGCCGTGCAGGCGCTCCTGGAACGCGACGAGGCCGAGCTCTACGCGCTGACCCTCCCCGAGATGCTCCCGATGTCGCCCTCGGCGACGATCGCGCTGCGGGGCCTGCTGGGCAGCGACCGTGCCCAACTCGGCGAGTTGCCCTACCGCCGCGGGGAGGCGGGCCGGCTGGTTCACCTCGAAGTGATCGCCTCGCGGATGAACTGGCGCGAGGAAGACGTGCTCTGCGTGTTCGTCCGGGACGTGAGCGCGCGCCACGCCGAGGAGGCGCGCACCCGCCACCTCGCCTGGCACGACGGACTCACCGGCCTCCCGAACCGGGCGCTGTTCCAGGAGCGCCTCTCGGAGGCACTCGCCACCGCCGACGCCCGAGGCGACGTGCTGGGCGTGGCCTTCGTGGACATCGACCAGTTCAAGGAAGTGAACGACACCTTCGGGCACGACCTGGCCGACCGCCTCCTGGTCGACGTGGCCCAGCGCCTGCGAGAGGGCGTGCGCGGGGGCGACGTGGTTGCCCGGCAGGGGGGTGACGAGTTCATGATCCTGCTGCCGAGCCTCGCGGGCCGCGGCGAGGCCGGGGCGGTGGCCGAGCGCCTGCTCGCGCTGCTGCGGCGCCCCTTCGACCTCGATGGCCGCGAGATCCACCTCACGGCCAGCGTGGGTGTCACGCTCTACCCACAAGACGGTAACGACGCTGGCGAGTTGGTCAAACGGGCCGACATCGCGATGTACCAGGCCAAGGAGGCCGGTCGCGACGGCTACCAGCTGTTCAATCCCCAGGCGGCCAACAACACCGCTCGCCTCGTCGACACGCGGGCCCGGCTCGTGCACGCCCTGGACCGCGACGAGTTCGTCCTCCACTACCAGCCCCAGGTGGATCTCCGCTCCGGCCAGATCGTGGGCGTCGAGGCGCTGATTCGCTGGCAACGCGACGGGCAACTGGTGCCCCCGATGGACTTCATCCCGGTCGCCGAGCAGACGGGTCTCATCGCGCCGATCGGCGCGTGGGTGCTCCGAGAGTCGGCTCGGCAGGCGGTTGCCTGGTCGCGGGCAGGCATGCCGCCGCTACGGATGGCGGTGAACCTCTCGGCGCGCCAGTTCCTCAACGGCGGCGTGCAGCAGGCCGTCGACCTGGCCCTCGGGGAGAGCGGGCTGTCGGCGCACCTGCTCGAGGTGGAAATCACGGAGTCCCTCGCGATGCGCAATCCCGACGTCGCGCGCTCGGTCCTCGGCGAGTTGCGGGAGCGCGGCGTCACCGTGGCGCTGGACGACTTCGGGACGGGCTACTCGTCGCTGGCCTACCTGCGACAGTTCCCCATCGACCGCCTCAAGATCGACCGGGCCTTCCTCGCCGGGGCGACGAAGGACAGCGACCAGCGGGCCCTCGTCGCCGCGATTATCGGACTGGCCCACGCCATCAAGCTCGAAGTGGTCGCCGAGGGCGTCGAGAACCGGGAGCAACTGCTGATGCTGTCGAAGGACGGGTGCGACGTCGGGCAGGGCTTCGGCCTGTGCCGCCCCGTCCCGGCTCGGGAGATCGAGGCGCTGGTGCGGTCCGACCTCGACCTCTCGTCGAGGCTGCGGAGTCAGTCGGTCGCCTAGAACCAGCCGTGCAGCATGACCACCGCCTCGTGACTCGCCACTTCGCCCCCGGCCGCGAAGAACCCGCCGCCACGCCACGTGCGTCG
>CAYHRZ010000039.1:0-18809 GCA_964359125.1 uncultured Klebsiella sp.
CATGCCGGACCTGCCCCAGGACGTGGAACGGGTGTGGGTGTGGCGCTTCGACCCCACCGACGAACCCGTGATCTGGGCGGGGATCCAGTCGCCGCTGGGCGAGTCGCACGAGGACCAGTTCTTCAACAGCGAGCGGATCATCCGGCCGAAGTTGGAGCGGCTCGAGGGCGTGGCGCGGGTCGACGTGTGGGGCGTGCCCGAGCCGGTGGTGTGGATCGACTTCGACCGCGAGCGGTTGATGTCACACGGCGTGGACCTCGTCGGGGTGCTCGACCGGCTGGGGAAGGACAACATCCAGGTCGGTACCGGGCAGGTCGAGGACCGGGGGGAGGTGCGCTACGTGCGCGCCCTGTCGCGCTTCGAGACCCTCGACGAGCTGCGTCGCTGGCCGCTGGGCAACGGCCTGGTGCTCGACGACATCGCGGAGATCCGCTACGCGCCGGCGGCGTCGACCGACATCAACCGCATCGAGGGACAGGAGTCGGCGGCGCTGGGCATCAACAAGGAGTCGGGCGCCAACACCGTGCAAGTGTGTGACGACATCAGGGAAGCGATGGCGGAGCTGGAGCAGGATCCCCGGCTGGAAGGCTACAAGTTCCACAGCTTCTTCGACCAGGGCACGCTGATCGAGAACAGCATGAACGCGCTCACCCAGAGCGCGCTGGAGGGGGGGTTCCTCGCGGTGCTGGTGCTGGTGCTCTTCCTGCGGGAGTGGCGCATCACCGCGCTCATCGCCGCCACCATCCCCGCTTCCCTGTTGTTGACGCTGACGGTGATGTACTTCCGGGGCGACTCGCTGAACCTGTTGTCGATGCTCGGGCTGATGCTCGCGGTGGGCATGGTGGTCGACAACGCGGTGGTGGTGGTGGAGGCCATCTACCGGCGGCGACAACTGGGCCAGGAGGCCGTCTCCGCGGCCATCGACGGCACCAGCGAGGTGCTGCTCCCGATCGTGCTCAGCACCCTCACCGCGATCGTGGTGTTCTTGCCGGTGATCCTGATGAGCGCCGACGCCGACTTCTCCTTCTTCATGTCGGCCCTGGGCCTGCCCGTGGTGTTCATCCAGGTGGGGTCGCTGCTGATCACGCTGTTGTTCACGCCCCTGTCGACGGTGTGGCTGGCGAAGGGGGGAGTGAAGCCCGAGGCGGCGTGGATGACGCGACTCTCGGATTGGACGGCCCGGGGCGTTGACGTCGTCTTGCGACGGCCGGTCGACACGCTGGTCGGGTTGCTCGCCGTCATCACCCTCACACTGGTCCTGCCCGCCAAGGCGGTGGGCTGCACCGACGAGAGCGAGGGGAACCTCGACGACTTCACGGTGCGCTTCGAGATCCCGCGCAACTTCACCTACCCGGAGCGCCTCGCGTCGGTGGAGGCCTTCGAGGGGATGGTACAGGACAACCGGGAACAGTGGGGTGTGCGGACGTACCGCACGCGCCTCGGCGGCACGAGCACCCACGGCCGACTCTACGTTTACCTCCAAGACAAGGACACGGTGGCGTTGACCCGCGAGGAGGTCCTCGAAGACGTCAAGACGAAGTTGCCCGACCTCCCGGGGGTGCACCCCACGATCGGCTGGGGCGACGGCGAGAGCGGTCGCGGCAACCGCATCGGCGTGGCCATCGAAGGGGAAGACAGCGAGCAACTCACCGCGCTCTCGGTGGAGGCCAAGCGCCGCCTGCGCGACGTGGACGGCGTGCTCAGCGCGTACAGCGACAGCGAGGAGGAAGGCAACGAGGAGATCCGCCTGCGCGTGGACCGCGAGGCCGCCGCCCGCTACAACGTGTCGGCCACGACCATCGGCCGCGTGGTGGCCTTCGCCATGCGTGGCGTGCCGCTCGCGCCCTGGGTGCTCGGCGAGCGGGAGGTGCGCATGTTCGCCCGCTTCGGCCAAGACGACCGCGAAGACGTGAAGCGTCTACTGGATTTCAACGTGGGTAGTCCCACGGCGGGGCCGGTGGCGCTGCGGGCGCTGGTGGACCCGGAACCCGGCTCCGGCTGGGGCAAGATCGAGCGGCGCGACCGCAAGACGTCACTCGGTCTCACGCTGGACCTCGCCGACGGGGTCGACAAGAAGGACGTCCACGCGCGGGCGATGGCGGCGCTGGCGAGCATGGACTGGCCGCTGGGCTACGGGCCGTCCGGGGGCGACTACCTCGAAGAGATGCAGGAGAGCGACACGGCGCGGAACCTGGCGCTGCTGTTGAGCCTCACCTTCGTGTTCTTGATCATGGGCGTGCTCTTCGAGAGTTTCTTGCTCCCGCTCACGGTGATCACCACGGTGCCGATGGCGATCTTCGGCGTATACTGGGGCTTGTGGCTCACCGACACGCCCTTCGACGCCATGGCCGGGGTGGGCATGATCATCCTCATCGGCATCGTCGTCAACAATGGTATCGTGCTCATCGACCGGGTCACCGAGCTGCGCGCGGAAGGCCTGGGCCGCGACGAGGCGCTGAAAGAAGCCGTGCGGCAGCGCTTGCGCCCCATCCTGATGACCGCGCTCACCGCGATCGTGGGCGTCGTCCCCATGGCCACCGGCGGCGACACCTTCGTCGGCATCCCCTACGCGCCCCTGGGCCGGGTTGTCGGCTTCGGCATGGCCACCGCCACGGTGCTCACCCTGTTCTTCGTGCCTTACCTCTACGCCAACCTCGACGACCTGCGCCAGTCGAGCGAGCGCTGGCTCGCGTTCGGCATGCCCCGCCGCCGCCCGGAGAAACCATGATCCTGCTCATCGCCGCCGCGGTGGCCACCGAACGCGCGCTCAGCTTCGACGAGGCGTTGAGCCTCGCCGGGGCCGCGGCGCCGAGTGTGCTGTCCGCCCACGCCGACGTGCAGAGCGCAGCCGGCGCCCTGCTCTCGGCACGCTCTACCTTCGAGCCCACTTTCTCGCTCTCGGGCTCCTACTTCAGCTCCGTGGGCGAGGGGCAGTTCCAGTTCGGCGACTACACCAGCGAGACGACCGGCGTCAACACCGACGCGTCGGTGAGCGTGCCGATGGCCACCGGCACCGCGCTCGGTATCGGCTTCACCGCCAACCAGTCCGACACCCAGTTTCAAATCGAGGAGTTGGACCAGGAGTTCGGCAGCCCCGCCTGGGACAGCAAGTTGGCGTTCACCCTTTCGCAGTCGCTGTTGCAGGGGCACCGCCTGGCCTACAACCTCCAGGGCGTGCGGGTGGCCGCCGCCAGCGAGGCCGCTGCCAACTGGGCAGCGGTGAGCGCGCGGCAACGGGCGGTAGGCGACGCGGCCGTCGCCTACTGGACCCTGCACTACCAGCGGAAGCTGGTGGAGATCGCAGAGCAGTCGCGGGCCGCCACCGAGGAGCAAGCGCGGGTGGTGGGGGCGCTGGTCGAGGCCGGCAAGCTCGCGCCGGTCGAGCGCACGCGTACCGAGGCGGCGCTCGCGCAGGTGCAACGCGCGCAGATCGACGCCGAGTCGGCCGCCGCCGCCGCGGAAGACGGCCTGGCCGCGCTGGTGGGCGAGTCGCTGTCGGTGAGCATCACCCTCGCGACCGCGCCGCCGGTTCCCCCGGACATCCCCGCCGACGAAGACGCGGTGGCCCTGCGGGTCCTCGACAGCAACCCCGAGCTGCGTGCCGCCCGGGTGTCACTCGCCTCGCGCCGTGAAGCGGTGCAGAACGCCCGCCACGCCCTGTTGCCGGAGCTGGGCGTTTCCGCAGGATTTGCCCTGCGTGGGTACGACGAGAGCTTCTCCGCCTCGGTCGACGAACTCGGCGCCGGGAAGTTGCCCGAGTGGTCACTCGGGGGCTCGCTCAGCGTGCCGCTGCTCAACCGGGCCGACCGGGGGACGGTCGGGCAGGCCGAGGGCGCCCTGGCCCGGGCGGAGGCCGACCTCGCGGCGCTCTCCGCTGCCACCGAGCAGGCGGCGCGGGCGGCGGTGCGAACCGTCCGGTCGGCGCGGCGCAACGTGGAGCTCGCCGACCTGAACCTTCGGCTCGCGGAGGAGACTCTCGCCGCCGAGCGCGCCCGGCTGGGCGAGGGGCGCTCGCTGAACAAGGACCTCATCACGGCGCAGAAGGACCTCGACCAGGCCCGGGCCGAGGCCGAGAAGGCGCGGATCGACTGGGTGCTGGCGGTGATCGAGATCGAGCGGCTGAAGGGGGGGTTGTAGGGCCCGCTCCCCGCGCACGCAGCTACACTGCGTCGATGCCCCCGCGCACCCTCGCCGACCTCGAGCGACTGCCCGCCTTCGCCCTGCTCCGGTGCCGGCGCAGCACCTGGGCCGGGATGGCACTGGCGGCGCAGTTCGCGATCCTGGCGCTCCTGGTGTGCGTGGTGGTCACCCCGGCCACCGGGCCCGGCACGCTCCTGGGCTACCGCCTGTCGCTGGTCGCCCCCGGTCTCGGCCACGCCGTTGCCCTGGCCCTGACCGTCGCCTTCGTGCTCTGGTCGTCGGCCAGCGCGGTGCGGAGCTCGCTGTCGCGACCGGACGTTACCATGCTTCGCCCGGCAACCGGGGCGCTACCCATCTACAACGGCATGTCGGGTCACCAACTCGTCGCGATGATCGACGCCGTGGCCGCCGAGATGAAGGTGGGCCCCATCCACGCCATCGCCGTGGAGGACCACCTGATCCCCAACGCGATGACCGCCCGCGTCCCGGGCCTGGGCTCGCTGGTGATCCTCCACAGCAACTTGCTGCACCTGCTCTCCCCCACCGAGGTCCGCTCGGTGGTCGCCCACGAGGTGGCGCACGTGCGCGCCGCCGACTCGATGGTGGCGCTGGTCGGCGCGCTCCCGCGCGCGGCGACGACCGTGACGGCGGCCTGGGCGCTGTTCCACCTGGCCGAGGGGATCCTCAACCCGGGCGACGCCTGGACCCTGGTGGCGCGCCTCGGCTTCGCGCTCTGCGCCTGGTCGGCCTTCACCACCTCGTCGGCCGTTGTACGCCAGTTCTCGCGGCGCGCCGGCCGGATCGCGGAGGTGATCGCCGACCTCCGGGCGGCGGCCGTGTGCGGCTACGAGGCGCACGTCAACGCCCTGCTACGCATCGGCGAGCGCTCCGAGGCGCTGGCCAACTTCTCCCAGGGCATCCGCGGCGTGCTCCAGGCGATGGGTAGCAAGGGCGCGGAGGTGGAACTCTACGCCCTCCTGGCCCAGATTCCGAGGAGCCTGGTGGATGCCCGCGAGGCGGCGCTGGCCGCCCCCTACGCCTTCGTGAAACACCAACTCGAAGCGCTCCGCAAGGGCCTGGGCCTGGCGCTCGACGACGAGCAAATCCGCGACCTGGCCCGCGGCGCGGCCCGGAATTACTGGTCGAAGTCGAAAGAAGTCCCGGGCGGGCCCGCCGACGAGGTGCTGCCCTGGCGGGAGTTCGACACCAACCAGTCCGACGACCTCGACGCCGCCGAAGTGGAGCGCCTGGTTTCGGAACTCCGCCGCGACACCAAGCGCTTGCTGTTCCGCACCCTCTCAGCCGGCGCCAGCGCCGCCGACTCGCACCCCACCATGCGGGAGCGCATCCTCGCCGTCCACGCCTACTTCGGCAGGGGCGCCCCGGGATAGGCTCTCCCATGCACCCCGACCTCGCCCGCGCCGACGAGAGGATCCGACGGGCCGAGCGGATCGACGACGCCGACGCCCTCGCCCTCTGGGAACACGCCACCGACGACGAGCTATCCGAGCTCGCGACGATGGCCCGCGCACGCTTCCACTCACCCGGCCACGCGACCTGGGTGGTGATGGCCATCCTCAACTACACCAACGTCTGCGTGGCCCGCTGTGACTACTGCGCCTTCTACAAGTTCCCGGGGGAAGACGGCACCTACTTGTTGACGTTTGACGAGTTGTCGCGACGCATCGACACGGTCCTCGGCCTCGGGGGACAGCTCATCGGCTTCAACGGCGGTTTTCACCCCGACCTGACTGTCGACGACTACTGCACCCTCTTCCGGCAGCTACACCAGAAGTACGGCGACCGCTGCGCCTTCTACGAGATGACCATCGCGGAGTTCATGTTCGTGTCCAAGCGCTCGCACCTCTCGTATGCCGAGTCCGCGCGGCGCTTCGCCGAGGCCGGCACCCGGTGGATCACGGGGGGCGGCGCCGAGATCCTCACCGATGCCTTCCGCTTGCGCCACAGCCCCGGCAAGTACCGCGTGGAAGACTACTACGACGCCCAGCGCGCGGTGCTCGACGCCGGCCTCGGCTCCACCGCCACCATGGTGATCGGCTTCGACGAGAGCATCGACGAGCGCATCGAGCACCTCTCGCGGCTCCGCCGCTTCCAGGACGAGGAAGGTGGGCGACTGGCCAGTTTCTTGTGCTGGACCTACAAGCCCTTCCACACGGAACTGGGGGGGGCCGAGGTGAGCACCCGCGAGTACCTCCGGCACCTCGCGCTGTGCAGGATTTACCTCGATAACATCGTCAACATCCGTACCAGCGTCCTCACCCGGAACCAGGACGCGATGCTCGGGCTGCGCTTCGGCGCCAACGACTTCGACCTTCCCACGGAAGACGAGGTCACGCAGAAGGCGGGCGCCACGGTGTCGCTGGACTTCGAGGCGATCCTCGGCGCGGCCCGGCGAGCCGGGTTCGTGCCCACGCAGCGCGAGGGGTACATTACCCGGCCCCCTCCCCCGGCCCCTCCCCCGCAAGCGGGGGAGGGGAGGTAGGAGGGACCGGGGCGGGCTACCTTTCGACGATGTTGCTGCTCCTCCTCGCCTGCCCCGACGTCCGCGACGTCTACCAGCCCAGCGCGGGCGACACGGCCGACACCGGGAACGACCCGGTCGAGACCGAGGAGCACTGTGGCACGATCAGCAGCGACACGACGTGGCGAGCGGACCGGCAGCACCTCGTCACCTGCGACGTCGTGGTGGAGCGCGGCACGCTGACCATCGAGGGCGGCGTGACCGTGCTGTTCGACGAGCGCACCGGCCTGCAGGTGGCCACCGAGGGCTACGCCGCCGGGCTGCAGGTGAGCGGGGAGAGCGGGGGCGTCACGCTCTCGGCGTCCTCGTCGGCGGGTTGGAGCGGGGTCGAAATCGGCGAGTTGGCCACCAGCGTGCGCCTGGCGGGGCTCGTGGTCCGCGACGCCACCGGCGGCGTGGTCATCGAGGGCGCCGAGGTCACGGTCGTGGGCCTCGGCATCGACGGCACCAGCGACGCCGGCCTCACCCTCTCGGGCGGGGCGCGGCTGGCCGAGGGCGCCGAGGGGGTGACCGTCACCCACGCTGGCGGCTACGCAGTGGTGGCCGACGTGGCGACCGCGCACACGCTGCCCGCCGTCGCGTCGGCCTACACCGGCAACGGCACCGACGCGGTGTACCTCTCGGGCGACGAGATCACCACCAGCGTCGAGTGGGAGGACCTCGGCGTGCCCTACGTGCTCGCCGAGACGGTCGACGTGGGCGGCTCGGCCGGGGAGCCCGCAGTTTTCACCGTCGCCGAGGGGACGGAGCTGCGTTTCGAGCGCGACCGGGGCCTGCGCTTCTCGCGGCAGGGCGACGCCTCGCAGTTGGTGGTCGCGGGCACCGCCGAGGACCCGGTCCGGCTGTCCGGTCTCGGCGCCGACACCGCCGGCTACTGGCGAGGCATCACCGTGTCGAAGGGGGCCAGCGAGGTGATGCTGAGCCACGTGGAGGTCTCCGGCGCGGGCGAGGAGGGCGACGAGGCGCTGCTGGTGACCGACACCACGATGCGGGTCGACGGGGTTTCCGTCACCCTCTCGGCCGGTGTGGGCATCACCCTCGACGGCACGGCCAGCTTCTCCGCCGGCAGCCAGGACCTATCGATCTCGGGTTGCGACCTGCCGCTGCGGCTGGCGGCGGGCGCCGTGTCGAGCCTGCCCACCACCGGCCTGTCGCTCACGGGCAACACCACCGACGCCATCGCCATCGACGGCGGGGGCGAGGTGTCCGCCAGCGGCGCCTGGGTCGACGCCGGCGTGCCCTACTGGGTGATCGACGACATCGAGGTGAACGGCACGGCAGAGAGCCCGGTGGTGCTCACGGTGGGGCCCGGCGTGTCGTTGCTCTTCGACAACGACGCGGGCATCTTCGTCGGCCAGGACGGGGCAGCCGGCTTCCGGGTGGAAGGCACCGCCGACAACGTCGTGACGATGATGCCCTGGTCCGCCAACGTGCCCGGGGCCTGGGCGGGGATCGGCATCTACGACGCCGTGGTCGACAGCGAGGTCGTCCTCGCCCACGCCAGCATCGGCTTCGCCGGTGGCTCCTCGCTCAAGGGCAACGTCCACGTGGTCGACGCCTCGCCCGCCTTCGACACCGTCACCCTCCACGACGGGCTGGAGTGGGGGTTGTACCTCAACGGCGACGCGCTACCCACACTGAGCGACGTCGCCTACGCCAACAACGGCAGCGGCGAGTGCAACGCTTGCCCCTAGTGTTGCTGCTGGCCTGCCCCCCGGCCGACCTGCCGGGCGACAGCGGCGACAGCACCGCGCCCACCGACCCCGAGGCCCCGGTGATCCAGTCCGCCGAGGTGGTGTGCTACCTGCACGAGACGGGCGACCGCTACTACCAGTGGTCGGCGCTGGCCACCGCCACCGACCCGCAGGGCAACAGCACCATCGCCACCTTCGGGACGCTGGCAGCGACCGCCGGCACCGTGTCACTGGGGGAAACGCCCCTGGCCTGCGGCGACGGAAACTGCCAGACGTCGTGGCGCGAGGGGCAGGAACTCGACGTCGAGTGCGTGAACGTCGACACCTACAGCTTCACGTTCTCCGTGGTCGACGCCGACGGCCACGCCTCCGCGCCGGTGGAGGTCGCGGCGAGCCAGACCACCGAGCCCTGAGCCGGGGGGCTTGACGCCCCGGCGTACCCTCGTGTATACGCCGACCCACTCCGGGAGCGCCCGTGCTGTTTGTCCCCTTCATCCTTGCCGCTTGCGAGAAAGAGCCCGAAGCCGACGCCGGCGCGGAGGCGGGTTCGATGACGCTGGAAACCCCCGACCAGGCCGACTTTCTCGAGGAGGGCACCGTCCACGCCCGCGGCACGGCCGAGCACGTCAGCAAGGTGACGGTCAACGGGGAGGCGGCGAAGCTCAACGAGGGGCGTTTCGAGACGACCATCGAGCTTGCCCGCGGCATGAACGTGGTGGAGGCCAGCGCAGACACCGAGGGCGGCACGCGGCTCTACGTCCGCAACGGTGTCCTGGCCGGCGAGTACAAGAGCGCCGACGACGCCGTGGAAGACGCGGTGGTGCTGCGCGTGAACGAAGGTGGCCTGCGCGCCATCGGCGACCTCGCCGAGGAAATGCTCGCCGACGACCTCGTGAACGACTCGCTCGCGGGCCTGAACCCCGTGTACAGCGACAGCTACGGCGTGTGGGGCTGGGACGCGGTGACCATCGCCGCCAACGTCGACGCGGTGACCTTCGACACGCCCCGCTTCGAGTTCGACCCGCGCGACGGTGTGCTTGAACTCACCGCCACACTGCCCAACTTGTACGTCGATATCTACGCCTGGGGCGAGGTGGTGGGGATCGACTTCGACAGCGACGTGGCACTCTGGGCCTCCTCTGCGGTGCTCACGGCCGAGGTGGAGATCGACACGACGAGCGGCAAGCTCGACGTCGACATCTCCGACACTACCATCACCCTCAACGACTTCGGCTACGACACGTCGCTGTTGCCGGGCGACGTGGAGAGCTACCTCCTCGTCGACACCATCCGGGCCACCATCGAGGAGATGCTGGTGGAGAAGATCGACGAGATGGTGCCGCCGCTGCTCGACGACACCCTCTCGGGGCTCGACCCCAGCTACTCGACCGAGCTCATGGGGCTGGAGGTCGACATCGAGTTCGCCTTCGCCCAGGCCGACATCGACAGCGACGGCATCCAGTTGGCCCTGGACCTCGACGTGGCCGTGCCGCCCACCGGTGCCAAGTCTGCCCCCGGCTTCCTCGGCGCGGACCTGGGCACCCCCGACATCGACACCCACGCCGACGTGGCCGGGGCCATCTCCGACGACCTGCTCAACCGCGTGCTGTTCGAGGCCTGGGCCGGGGGCCTCCTCGACATGAAGCTCTCCACCCGCGACGGCTCGCTGGAGCCGATCATGCTCGCGCCCCTGGGGGTGACCGAGGGCACCATCGAGGTCGAGGCGCTGTTGCCGCCGGTGATCGTCGAGAACGACGGCGCCCTGGAGGCGCAGATCGGGGAGTTGCTGGTGACGATCGACGCCAAGGGCAGCAAGCTGGGCGACCACGTCGTGGCCAGTGTCAACGTGTTCGTGGGGCTCGACGTGGAGATCGCCGACGGCGCGCTGGTGCTGGCCCTGGGCGAACCACGGTTGTCGTTCATGGTCCGGGAGAACACCGAGGGTGTCAGCAACGAGACGATGACCAACCTCCTGGCCGAGGCGCTGCCGATCGACTCCATCCTGGTACTGCTCGGCGACTTCTCCTTCCCGCTGCCCGAACTGTACGGCATCGTGATCGACAAGGGCACCGCGAGCCGCGATGGGAGTGGCGTTTACACCGGGATCGAGATCGGGGTCGAGTAATCCGCGTTAGTCACTGCCCATGGACTGGGACGACCCGCCGCCTGCTCCCACCTCGCCGGCGGAGCGCTACCGGGTGGGCCGCCGGCTGGGAGCGGGAAGCTGCGGCGAGGTGTGGCTGGCCTTCGACCGGCTGTTGCAGCGAGACGTGGCCCTGAAGGTCCACACCGAGGGCTCGAGGGATCGCGACCCACGGCGCCGGGAGTTCCTGAGTGGTGCCCGCCTGGCGGCCAGCCTCGACCACCCCAACGTCGTGCCGGTCTACGACCTCGGCGTGGACCCCGACGGCCGCGCCTGGTTCACCATGAAGCACGTCGAGGGGCAGTCGCTGGCCGACTGGATCCGGTCCCGCGGCGAGGCCCCTCCGGACGCCGCCTTCCTCCGCGCGGTGCTCGAGACCCTGGGGCGCGTGTGCGAGGCGCTGGCCTTCGCCCACGACCGGGGCGTCGTCCACAACGACGTGAACCCGGCCAACGTGTTGGTCGGGCGCTTCGGCGAGGTGTTCCTCACCGACTGGGGCGGCGCGCGGCGCCTGTGCCAGCCCCCGCTGGACGGCCACACCGGGGGCGGCACGCTCGGGTTCATGGCGCCGGAGCAGGCGCGAGTCGTGGCGGGGCCGCCGGACCCACGAACGGACATCCACGGCGTAGGCGCCTGCCTCTGGTTCGCGATGACGGGGCGGCCGCCGTACCCCGCCAACACGGTGCGCGAGTGCTTGCACGCCACGGCGACCGGGCAGTTCACGGGCTTGGACCCTGCGGCGATCGACCCGAGGGTCCCCGGCGCCCTCCGCGCGGTGGCCGTCGCCGCCCTCGCGGTGGATCCCGGCCTGCGCTTCCAGACGGCGTCGGAACTGCGCGGGGTGCTGGCTCGGGTGCTCGCGGGCGAGGCCTGGTTCGAGCGCCGGCGATTCGCGCCGGGTGCCACGGTCGTGCGCGAGGGCGAACCGGGCCAGGACGCCTACATCATCACCCAGGGACACGCCACCGTGTCCAGCGAGGGCGTCCCGATCCGGTCCATGGTGCCCGGGGACGTGTTCGGTGAGACGGCTCTACTCGCCGGCGGCACCCGCACCGCGACCGTGACCGCCGACACCGAGTTGGTGACACTGGTCGTATCGCAGGGCAGCCTCGACGCCGAACTGGGGGCGGGTTCGTGGCTCTCCGTGTTCGTGCGAACGCTGGCCGCTCGCTTCCGCGAAACCCACGAGGCCTGGGTGGCTGAGCGCGCCCAACGGCGGGCGGAGTAGGGTCGCCTAGGGGTCCTTCGGGGCGTCGCCGAAGTTGCCGCGCACCACCAGGCCGAAGCGATCGATGGCGCCGTAGTAGGTGCCGTTCATCTGGGGGTAGTTCCAGCGGTCGTCCGGGTTGGGGCTGTCCACGCTCACGTAGTAGCCGGAGCCCGTCACCTCGCGTTCCTCCACGAAGTGGTGGGTATACGAGAGGCCGACGTCCATCCACTTCAGCGGCCGGTACGCCACGAGCGTGCTGATGTTGTGCTCGTCGCCGTCCCAGTTGTTGGTGGAAACGGACTTGTCGGGCACGGCGGACTTGTCGAACCAGTAGCGGCCGCCAAAGGTCCACCGCTCGGCCACCGTCGCCTTGGCGTCGAGGCCCAGCCAGAAGCTGTCTTCATTGGCACGCGCCCACTTGCGCGACTGCTCGACCAACTCCTTCGCCCGCTCGTCCTCGAGGTCGGTATCCGAGACGGTGATGGTGAAGTCGTCGTAGGCGCTCCACATCACGTAGGCGCCCATCACCTCGGTTCGCAGCCAGTCCACCGGCGTCACCATCACCCCGCCCTGGACGCGGCCAGGCAGGGTGTAGGCCACGTTGGCCTTGCCCGTCACCACCACGGGCTCGCCGGAGGCGTCGCACAGGCCGGTGTCTTCCGCCGCGAAACGGCCGAGGGTGTCGTCTTCCGGGGGACAAACGAAGGAGGCGGTGAAATCACCCGCGTTGTCGACACTCGCCTCGTGGATGTAGGTCACGCCCAGGGAGAAGCTGTCGACCGGGTGGAGGAGCACGCCGGCCGAGAAGGAGTAGGTGGTGTCGGACAGGTCGGAGAAGTCGAGCGCGGCGGTGTACTCGGGGTTCTCGAGGTCTTCGTCGGTGTAGGTGAGGAAGTCGCCCGCCCCGTTCTCGATCAGCGCGTTGCGGAGGTCGGGTAGCGTGTCCTGGTCCACCTCGGCACGCCACTGGGTGTGCACGACCGCGAAGGTGCCACCGATGCTCAGCATGTCCTTCACGTCGTAGGCGAGCCCGGCCCCCGCCCAGATGCCGCGGCTGTCGCCGTCGATCATGTGGAAGTGCCCGGCGCCGGGGGGGCTGGTCTCCGCGCCGCCGCGCGCGTACGGCACCGCGAGGATGAGGCCCACGCCGAGGCGGCCCGGGCCCAGGTGGTCGATGCCCAGGTCGCTGGCCACGCCGATGGTCGGCGCGATGCCGGAGAGCTCGTAGGTATCGACGCCCATGTCGTCGCCGGCGCGGTCGAACTCGAAGTCGGCCGTGATGTAGCCCCCCTCGAGGAAGACGCGGGTGCCCCTCGCGGCGGCGAAGCCGGCCGGGTTCCACCAGCCGGCGGAGCCGTCGGTGGTGGTGGGGGTACCCCAAGGGCCCCCGATCTCGATGTTGTCGAGCGAGGCGGCGAGAGAAAGGCTGGCGAGGAGGAGCATCCGGGCGCGCTAACACGGGCCGCGACCTACAACTCCGACTCCTTGGTTCCCTCGCCCGGCCCCGCGATGGCCTCGATGGTGCCGTATACCCGCGGCTCCGGGAGAGCACGGGCCCGGGTCACCAGGGCGGCGCCGAGCGTGGTGAGTTCCGCGCGGAGCAACACCCAGTCGCTATCGAAGTAGAAGTTGGACTTCTCGCCGTTCTCCTCGATGGTGCAGCGGGTCGCGGTGATCGACTTCCCCGCGATCTTGACGCTCACCTCCTCGGGCGCCAGGAGGTTGCCGTCGACCATCTCCGCGGTCTCGGCCACGAGCAGGTGCACCCGACCGGGCACGCTGAGCAGCCGCGCTCGACCCGGGTCGTAGATGTCCAGGGTGGTGAGCCGCACCTGGTCGGCGGCCAGCCGGGACTCGAAGACGCCGGTGCCGTCGCTCCGAATGACTTGCCAGCCACCGTCGGGGAGCATCACGCCCTGCACCTGGGTGACGGCGCTGCCCACCTTCAGCGACGAGGTGAAGCTGGCGGACCGCGGCCCCGACTGCGCGCTGGCCCGGGCCGACACGACGCCCAACGGCGTGGTGGCGTTGCTCACGAGGCTGGTGACCCGCCGCTCGCCGTCGTCCCTCGGCAGGTAGCGAATCGTCAACTCGCGGTCGCCCACGTCGTCTTTGCCGATGTAGACATCGTAGGTGACGTGCTGCTCGTCAGCGGCGGCGGAGAACACGAGGGCGAGCAACATTGGCAGGGGTAGGTAACCCGGGGGACAACCGGGGACCCGCGGTACGGACACCGGAGGCGCTGCCCCGCGCCCGGCCTGCCGTGGCCCCCGACCGGGGTTGCCCCCCAGCCGTGGTGGTGCGATCCCTCGCGCCAAGGCAGGACTCCACCCAGGCGCCATGAACGGCGCAGCCACGCTAACGTAGGCGGGATTCCCCCAGCGCCGCCTTCCACGCTGCGAAGCTGCCGCCGGTCTCCACCGCGCGCAGCACGGCCTCGCCCTCCGCCGGGCCCCCCTGGGCGAGCCGGTGCTCCACCCAGGCCCATCGCGCCGACGTGGGACGCAGCTCTGCCCGCGCGCCGCGCAGGCCCTGACGGAGCCGTGCGAGCCGCGACTCTACCACCTTGATGCCCGCGAACGGCAGGCCGTCGAGGGGGGTGTGCACCTTCGCGACAAAGGGCGCCACGCCCAGCGCAACCGGGTGAATGGCCGCCAGCCGTCGCGTAAACGACACCAACTCCTCGATGTCGTCTGCGGTCTCCCCGGGCACCCCCACCATCATGTACACCTTGAGCACCCGGTACCGGTGCTCCCGCGCCGCCTCGGCGCAGGCCAGGAGGTGTGCCTCCGTGGTGCCCTTCTGGATCTCGCGGCGCAGGCGCTGCGACGCCGCGTCGCTGGCCACGGTGAGGGTGCTGTAGCCCCCTGCCCGCAAGAGCCTCGGGATGTCGGGCTTGAGCGCCACTCGGTCGGCCCTGAGCGAGGAGATACCGACCCCTCGCCCACTGTCGACAATCCACGCCAGGAGCTCCACCAGCCCCGGGTGGTCGCTGATCGCCGCGCCCACCAGCCCCACGCGCTTCGCCTCTCCGGGCACCAACGCGGTGAGCGCCCCGGGCGACACCAGCCGCATGCCGCCGTTGGTGCTCCGCCGCATCACGCAGAAGGTGCAGGTTCGGTGACAACCCCGCTCGCCTTCCAAGAGGAACATGTCCGACAGTTCGGCGCTGGGCGACATGATCCGCGACCGCGCCGGGAGCCGGTCGTCACTGGCCTTTGCTACCGGCGGACGGACCTCGCCCATCTCGGGAACCCACCCCCCGGGGAGCGTGGCGACGTGGTCGAGACGCCCTGTGTCGAAGAACCCGGCCACCGCCGGCACCACCACGTCCTCGGCCTCACCCAACAACATCGCGTCGGCGAAGGGGACACAGGTCATCGGGTTCGAGAACGTCAGGGGCCCCCCCACCAGCACGCGCGGGTGCGCCGGGCCCCGGTCACGCCGCAGCGGCGGGATGCCTGCGAGGCGCAACAGCTCCACCAGCCCCGCCAACTCGAGCTCGTAGGCCACCGAGACGCACACCAGCGGGAACGATCCCAGCGGGGTGTGCGACTCCATCGACAACGGTGGCACTCGCGCCCTGCGCCAGGCGTCGACGTCGTCGGGCAAGAACACCCTCTCCACGCCGAAGCCCGCCTCCCCGAGGAGGGAGCACACCCACTGGTAGCCGAGCGACGACATCCCCGCGCGGTAGGGCGACGGGTAGGCCATGGCCAGGCGCTCGCGGCCCCGGGGAAGGGGTGCGCCCGTCTCGCTGGCGCGGCGGGCAACGAGCACCTCGCGGAGGGCGTTCACCCCGCGACGTCTCCGACCGCCCGCTCGAAGGCCTCCACGTCGGCCTGGAGGCCACCCATGGCACGGCGCCAGGTGGCCACGTCGCCGAGGTCGAGTCCCAGCTCCTCCCGGGCGATCACCTCGGCCTCGTCGTCGCCGGTGCGGCGCAAGAGCCGGCGGTAGCCCGCCTCCGCCTCCGCGCCCAGGGGGCGGTAGTGGGCGTACACGAGGTTGGCGAAGAGGTAACCGAAGGTGTAGGGATAGTTGTAGAACGCCACGCCCGGGATGTAGAAGTGCAACTTCCGTGCCCAGAATAGCTTGTCGACCGTGGCCAACTCGTGCGCGTACCAGGCGTCGTAGATGCGGGTGGTGGCCTCGTTGAGCGGCGCCACCTCCAGCGGACCCTCGCGGCGCATGCGGTACAGTTCGCGCTCCAGCTCGAAGCGCGCGGGGATGTTGCAGAGAAACGCGGTCGCGTCCTGGAGCGAGGCGTCGAGCAGCCGGAGGTGCTCACCCGGGGTGCTGGCCCGGGCCCGCGAGGCCTCGCGCACCAGCGCCTCCGCGAACGTCGACGCGGTCTCCGCCAGGGTCATGGGCAGCCGCCGCTGCGCCACGGGTACCTCGAACAGCACCTCGTTGTGGAAGGCGTGCCCCAGCTCGTGCGCGAGGGTGCTGGTCGACTTGTCGGTGTTGGCCCACGTCATGAAGATGCGGCTCTGCAAGAGCAACGGCACCTCCGCGCAGAAACCGCCGGCCCGCTTGCCGCCGCGGTCCTCGACCTCGATCCAACGCTCCGCCAGCGCCCGCTGTGCGAAGCTGGCCATGCCCGGCGCGAAAGCGCCGAACTGTTCGACGATGAGCGCCTGCGCTGCGTCGTAGTTCACGCCCCCGCCCTCGTGGCCCAGCGGGGCGGCGAGGTCGTGCCACTCGAGCTTGGGCACGCCCAGGGCCCGGGCCTTGGCGCGGAAATAGCGCACCAGGAGGGGCTGCGCCTCGCGACAGGCCTCGATGATGGCCTCCAACGTGCGCCTCGCGACGCGACTCTGCACCAGCGGCTCCTCCAACTCGTCGATGCCCCGACGGTCGTTCAGCGTGAGCCGGGTCCCGGTGATGTGGGTGAGCGCCGTGGCGCAGCGCCGGGCAATCGTGGACCAGCCGGCTTGCACGGCCGCGAAGGCGCGCTGGCGGACCGCTCGGTCGCTGCTCCACATGGCCTGCTCCGCCTGGCCCGCCGACAGTTCCTCTTCCCCCTGCCCGCGGTCGAGTGTCACTTTCAGTGAACCGGACTCCACGTCATAGAGCGACCCCCAGGCCACGATCCCATCTTGGGAAAGTTGCGCGACCAGGCTCTCTTCCTTGTCGCTCAGCCGCAGTCGCCCCTGCCTGCGATCCGAGACCAGCATGTTTCGCATGTGCCCGATCGAGGGCTCCGCCAGCAGCGCGGCGAAACTGGCATCGTCCATGCGGACCACCCTGTCCCTCGGCGCCACCCAGGCCCGTCCCGACAGGGCGCCGAGCGCCGCCAGCCGCGCCTCGGCCCGGACCGGCGCCTCCGATGTCGCATCGGCCGCCGCGTGGCAACCCGCGAAGGTGTAGAGTTGGTCGAGCCGAGGCCCCACCCGCTCGAGATCGAGCAGCAAGCCGGCGAGGACCGCCGGGTGCGGTTCCCCTTCCAAGGCCTCGGAGCGGGCGAGAATCGCGCCCAGGGCGCCCTTCACGGCATGGTACTCCGCCTCGAATGCGGCGCCGACTGGGCCGCCGGGCAAGATGGCTTCGAGATCCCAGGTCGGGGCGGGAGCGAACACTATTCCTCCAGGTAGGTGTAGCCTTCGAGCCCACCGATGTAGTTTTGCACCATCTTGGCCGCCTCGTCGAGCGTCATGCGCCCCTCCTTCACGGCCGCCTCGGTAGCCCGCCGCACCCGCCGGACGAGGTCGGCCTTCCCGAATTGCACGTAGCTGAGCACCTCGGTGACGGTGTCGCCCTCGATGACGTGGTCGATGGAGTAGCCACCGTCGTCGTCGAGCGACACGTGGACCGCGTTGGTGTCGCCGAAGAGGTTGTGGAGGTCGCCCAGGATCTCCTGGTAGGCGCCCACCAGGAAAACCGCCATGTAGTAGGGCTCGCCGGGCTTCAGGGGGTGAAGCTCCAGCGTGTCCTTCACGTCGCGCAGGTCGATGAACTTGTCGATCTTGCCGTCGCTGTCACACGTGATGTCGGCGATGATTGCCCGGCGGGTGGGCTCCTCGCCCAGCCGGTGGATCGGCATCACCGGGAACAACTGTTGGACCGCCCAACTATCGGGCGCCGACTGGAACACCGAGAAGTTCCCGAAGTAGGTGTCGGCCAGCGCCTTCTCCAGCGGCTCCAACTCGTCGGGGACGTAGGACTGTTGGCGGACGACGTGGATGATTTTCTGGCATGCCTGCCAGTACAGCTTCTCGGCCCGTGCTCGCTGGATGAGGTCGATCTGCCCGAGGTTGAAGAGCGTCAGGGCCTCTTCCTTGGCGGCCACGGCATCGTGCCAGGCCTCCTGGAAGTTCTTCCGGGTGACGCCGATGGCGATCTCGTGGAGCTCCTGCAACGCGTCGATGTCGTCTTCCGACACCTGCTCGATGTCCTGGGCGGTAGGGAACTCACTGACACCGAGTACGTTGAACACCAGGACGCTGTGGTGGGCCGCCAACGCGCGGCCGGACTCGGTGATGATGTCGGGGTGGGGGATCTCCGCGTCTTCGCAGGCGGCCGCGATGGCAGCTACCACGTCGGCGGCGTACTCGTCGACCGAGTAGTTGACACTGGACTCGAAGTTGGAACGGCTGCCGTCGTAGTCGATGCCCAGCCCGCCGCCGCAGTCGAAGTACCGCATGGGTGCCCCCAACTTCACCAGCCCGGTGTACACCTGGGCCGCCTCGCGCAGCGCGTTCTTGATGCTCCGGATCGCGCTGACCTGCGAGCCGATGTGGAAGTGCAACAACTGGACGGAGTCGAGGAAGCCGCGCTCGCGCAGGTAGGCCACGCCCTCGACCATCTCCCCCACGGTGAGGCCGAACTTGGCCCGGTCACCGGCGCTGCCCTCCCAGCGTCCCGCGCCGCGGGTGGCGAGCTTCGCGCGCATGCCAATCACCGGGCGCACGCCCACCCGCTCCGACACGTCGCACACCAGCTTGAACTCCGAGAACTTCTCGACCACGATGATGGGGTTTCGCCCCAACTTCTTGGCCATGAGCGCCGTCTCGATGAACTCGGCGTCCTTGTAGCCGTTGCAGATGATCAGCGCCTCCTCGTTGTCGAGCATCGCGA
>CAYHRZ010000040.1:0-18769 GCA_964359125.1 uncultured Klebsiella sp.
CCGACATCTGGAAGCTGGTGGCCCGCGTGTTCCGGGAGCGCGAACTGCGGATGGTGGGGCGGGTGGTGGAGCACATGGAGGAGGCGCTGCGCATCCTCGACGCCGAGGGCAAGGGGCACGACCCCCGCGCCATGCACGAGAGTCGCTTCCTGCACACGCGGATCAGCCGCGTGCTGGAGTTGGCGCGGACAGGGCAGCGGCTGATCGACCGCTTCTCTCGCACGGGGAGCGCAAACCTCCGGCCACTCCGCGACGTGCTGGCCGCGGCGGCCACGTGATCGTCCCCCCCGGCCTCGCCACTTGCGGATAAGCTGACTCGATGTTGTTGTTGCTGTTCGCCTGCACCGACACCCGCACCGTGTCGGGGAAGGTGCTCGACATCTGGGGCAAGCCGGTGGAGCAGGCCACGGTGGTCGTGGAGGGGGTGATGGAGCGCTACTACACCGACGGTGGCGGGGTCTTCGCCATCGAGGTGGAGAACCCCGCCACCCGGGTGATGGTGGGGAAAGACGGATTCATCAAGGACATCGCCGAGACCAGCGCCCAGTCCGACGACGACGACTACGACCCGCTGGCTTTTTCGCTGTACCCGGAGCCGGAAGAGCCTGGCTTCTACGGGGTGGGGCGGCACGCCTACGTGGAACTGGGCGCCCAGCGCATCCAGTTGATCGGCACGGACCTCCAGCACTACGCCGGCGTCCAGGACATCCCCGAGGAGTTCTTGCCGCCGGGGCAGGTGGAGTTCGTGTTCACCACGAAGCTCCGACCCAGCGAGATCGCCCAGATGAACCTACATCTCTCGCAACTAGAGTTCGTCGACAAGACGCGGATCAAGGGCGTGTTCGGCGCCGCCGACGCCACGGTGCAGTTGTGGACGGCAGGCCCGGACGTGGCCTACGACCTCGAACAACTCGCGAGCCGGGAAGACTACCTGGTGCGCACCCGCGAGGCCCTCCCGGCCGGGATCTACGCCTTCCACGCCCACGACGTGATGCACGAGGAAGACGAGCGGGTACTGCGGAGCCTGCCCAAGGAGCAGCAGGTCGCGTTCCCCTTCGAAGTGCGGTAGTTTCCGCCGGGGGTGCGCGGGCCTCAGCCGGTCGCCCCGCGCGAACCTCGGCGCGCGAACCGGGCCTCGGCGGGCCGGGGGGAAACGCGCGACGGTTCGATGCCCCCCCGGTCACCTGGTTGCAGCTGACGCGAGGCGATCGTGTTGCCTCCGGGCCTGGGCGCCGATACGCCCTCGATGAGGGTCAACCATGACCACCACGCTCGCGCTCTCTCTCGTTGGCTTCGTCCTCGCGGGGGATGACCCCCGGCTCCGGCGTGCGCCTGGGGCCCACGTCGACCGGCCTAGCTTGTCTGCCGTGAGCAGTCGCGACAGCGATACCATTTTCGGCGTCTACGACGGGGGAGAACTCGACAGCTACACCTGTTACAACGACGGCGACGGCGAGATCACATTCGAGCTCCCCGTCACCCGAGTGCTCAGCCGTGACGGCACGGGTCTGGACCAGATCATCCAGGGACAGCCCACGCTTCGGATGAGGGTGTACGACGTCGACGAGAGCGGCAACTCCTGCAACGAAGTCGACAGGGTGTACCTCAACGATGTGTTGCTCGACCAGGCCTTGGAGGGGGCCAACGACACGTGGAGCGAGTTCGCTTTCGACATCCCGGTCTCGGCGTTCAGCGACGGCACGGTGAACAGCGCCACCTTCACCAAGCTCGGGAGCGAACCCTCGCCCGGCGTCAACACCATCAGAGTGGTCGTCGACGCGGGGGGATGCGAGGGGTGGTGCGTGGAAGTGGACTACGCGGAGATCGAGGTGAAGGCCATCCGGCCGCTGACCCTGGTCCACGGTATCTTGAGCGACGCCGACGCCTGGACGTCCTGGACGGAGGGCACGTGGAGCGACGCGGCGTGGGTGCCGGGGCAGAACGCCGAAGCCCAGGACGTAGGTGCCTGCAACTCCACGGCCGAGAACGCCGAGCAGGTGAGCGACCAGGTCGCCGACGTGCTGACCAGCTACGGCGTGAACCGCACGACGCTCGTCGGGCACAGCAAGGGCGGTCTCGACGCCGAGTACGCCAGTGTCTTCGCGCCGGGACGGGTCGACAATGTCGTCACCATCGGCTCGCCGCTCCAGGGCAGCGAGGCGGCGGACCACATTGCAAGCGACCTCGCCTACTTCATGACCGTCTCACCGCGCCTCACCACGCTGGTGCTCGGTGCGTTCGGGTTTGCCGCCACCGTGACCAAGTGCGAGGGGGAAATCCTCGGCCTGCCCAAGCTCCTGCTCTCGCTCCACACGTCGTCGCGGGCGTCTCACTACGGGACCGTCACCTGGCGGGTGCCGGGGGCGCCGTACCACCGCTTCGCGGGCAACCCGTATGGTGCCGCCGACACGACTTGCCCGTTCCACCTCTTCGCGAGCGACAGCGAGATGTTCACGGGCGACAACGACGGGTGGGTGGCGGTGGAGCGAGCGATGCCACCGTGGGACACCGTCGACGCCCTCGACGCGATCGATCACACGGTGCAAACCGAGACATCCACGGTGTTCGACTGGACGTGGTCCCAGCTGACCGACAGCGCCTCGTGGCGCCAGGGGCTGGTGGGGGCCGCACCGCCACCGAGCATCGGCGATACCACCGTCACGGCGTCCACCACCGGCGGCGAGCTCGAGGCGGGTGACGTGGTGACATCCTACGTCCTGGTCGACGGGAGCGTGTCGTCGGCCACGTTCGTGTCGTGGACGACCTCCGACGACATCGAAATCGAGCTCACCGCTCCGGACGGAAGCACCTGGGCGAGCGGAGAGAGCTCGGGGCATGTCACCTACGCCGAGCGCGAGATGGTGGAGGGCGAGCTCTGGGCGTCTGGCTTCGAGGTGCTCTCCCCCGAGCCCGGGGAGTGGACCGTGGAGCTCTCGGTCGGTTCCAATTGCGAGTACGGTCTGCTCTCGGAGTTCGAGTCCGACTTGACGATGTCGGTCTCGCCGAGCTCAGGTCGTGCCCTGGAGGGCGACGACGTCGTGATCGAGGCGGAGCTCGACGAGGGCGGCAGCGGCGTGGCGGGTGCCGATGTCACGGCGACGCTCACGGAGTTGGAGAGTGGGACCGTCGAGACGGTCACGCTGACGGACAGCGGCGGCGGCGCGTACGCGGCCTCTTGGACGGCCTCGAGGGGAACCTGGACGCTCACGTTCGCGGCGGAGGGCGAGGATGCGAGCGGCTACACGTTCGAGCGCACCGAGTCGGCGCTCTTGGAGGTCGTTTCTGCGGGTGCGGTCATCGACAGCGTGACCGGAGACGTGGGCACCGATAGCGACGCCGACGGGCTGTACGACTCGCTCGACGTGTCCGTGCGACTCACCGTGAGCGACGAGGGCGACTATGCAGTGGTGGCTGAGTTGGCCGACGCCGGCGGGGAGCTGGTGTCGACCGCGGCGACGCGGTCGACGCTGGCCACGGGTCGGCAGTCGGTGGTCCTCGAATTCGACGGCGAGGCGATCAACGAGCACCGGGTCGATGGGCCGTACAGCGTCTCGCGCCTCGTCCTGGTTGATGCCGCCAGCGGCGTCGTGATCGACACCTTGGCCAAGGCCTACGAGACGGACCCGTACCTCTGGGCGGACTTCGACGGCCCGCCGCTGGTGCTGCGTTCCGGGACCGACGCCGGCATCGACGACGACGGCGACGGCGCTATCGACCAGATCGAGATCGAGCTGGAGATCGAGGTGACGCCTGGATTCGAGGGCGAGTACGACTACAACGCGCGCATCGTGGACGCGGACGGGAGCACGATCACCTGGATCAAGGACGACGCGTACGCCCTCGACGCCGGGGCGAACGCGCTGACGCTCGCGGTCGACACCGACACCCTGGTGGCTGGGAACCACGAGGCGCCCTACTCGGTCACGAGTCTTTACGTCTACGACCCGGCCACGCCCGACGTGCGCCTCAGCGAGTCGAATGCTTACACCACGGGCAATTACTGCTTGTGCGACTTCGACGCCGCGCCGACGGGCTGCACCAACCCGGACGACGACGCGGACGGCGTGGCCGCCTGCGAGGGCGACTGCGACGACGCCGACCCGGCCGTCAACCCCCTGGCCACCGAGGCGTGCAACGCCATCGACGACGACTGCGACGCGGGCATCGACGAGGATTTCGACCTCGACCTCGACGGCTACACGACCTGCGCCGGTGACTGCGACGACGACGACTTCTTCACCAATCCGCACGGCGTCGAGGCCTGTGACGGCGAGGACAACGACTGCGACGGCGACCTCGACGAGGGGTTCGATGTCGATCGCGACGGCGTGATTGAGTGCGAGGGCGACTGCGACGACCGCGACGGGTCGCGCTCGCCGCTGGAGTCCGAGACTTGCAATGGCGTCGATGACAACTGTGATGGTGTCACCGACGAGGGGTTCAACGCAGACGGGGACGGGTACCGCACCTGCGACGACGACTGCGACGACCTCGACGCCAACGTGTACCCTGGGGGTACTGAGTCGTGTAACGGTCACGACGACGCCTGTGACGGGGAGGTCGACGAGGCTGCCAAGCCGACACTGCAGGCGGCCTCGGCGACGACAGCGGCGACACGGGCTGGGACGACGATGGCCGCAGTAGCTGCGGGTGTACGGCCCTTGGCGCGGCCATCCCCGGCGTCGCGGCAACGCTGCTTGCCGCCCTGGCCGCCCGGCGGCGGCGGCACCCCGGGCCCTCGCGGCGCGGGCACGCCGCTGGCCCGCGGGCCCAGGACGACGTCTAGACGCCGGTTACCACCAGGCGTGGTCCAGGGTGACCCGGTACTCCTCGCACTCGGTGCCCCGGGGGAGCGACAGGGTGGCGCGCCCGGTGCCCCCCGGCTCGACGTTGGCCAGCCGCGCGACGAAGCTCTCGGTCCCGCAGTGGATGCCCACCTCGGCCTCGGAGATGCCCCTCGGCGAGCTGTTCTGCCCGGTGGCCTCCACCTCCACGCGGCCGTCGGGAAACAGCCGCGCCGTGGCCTTCACCTTCAGCCAGGGGCCGATGTCGACCACGCGGTCCTGCCGTCCCTGGCGGGCCTGGAACAACACCTCCTTGCGAACGGTGTCGACCGTCACCAGGAACTGTCCCGAGACATTGAGCCCGAGCAGCCCCGCCGTGCGCTCGTCGGCACACTCCTCGCACACGCCGACGGTGACGCCGTCGACCGGGAAGCCGCCTACCCACAGGCGATCCACCAGCACCAGCCGGGCCTTGCGCTCGCCGTTGGCGGTGCGCAGGGTGATCTCGGGGGCCGAGGACGGGACGCGCAACCCGATGTCGCGGAGCGAGTCGCCGCCCAGCGTGGTGACAGAGGCGCCCGTGTCGAACAACATCGGCAGTTCCACGTCGCCGAACTGGACCGGCACCGCCATGCTGTGGCCGGCGCCCTCGTAGGGCAGGGCCACCTGGTCCTCGGCCAGCGCCACGTCGACCGGCTCGCAGGCCGGGAGCGCACGCTCGGCGGCGGGTGGGGGCACCTCGCCGTCGTTCCCGGTAGGGAAAACCGCCGCCAGCCGGGCGGCGTGCCGCGTGGCCTCCGTGCCACCCGCGGCGGCGAGGACGGTGAGGCCGCTGGCCATGGCGTCGTTCACCTCGCCGGGGAAATAGCCGGGTAGGCCGAGCAGCAACAAGAGCGGCCAGCCCCACACGCCCGCCACGAGCCCCAGCTCACGACGACCCGCCAACAGGTAAACGCCGCCGACCGGCAAGACCAGTAACAACGCCGCGCTGAGCCCCACTTGGAAGGCCGAGAGGTCGCGCACCATCCCGAGGCCGATCAGCACCGCCAACGCCACCAGCCCGGGCACCAGCCCGGCGACGACGAGGAGTCCGGTAACGACGCGCACCGTGCTTGTTTAGCCCGCCCGCGGGGCGGGTCGCGCGGTTAGTCGCGGCGGGCCATGCCCGAGACCCGCGCCACCTACTTCTGCATCGACATCGAGGCCTCCGGCCCCGTCCCCGCGCTGTACGACATGGTGTCGCTGGGCGCGGTGGTGGTCGCCGCCGACGCCGAGGGCAGCTTGCAGATTGGGGAGACGTTCTACGTGGAGATCCGCCCCGAGGGCCCGCGAGTGGACCCCGGCGCGATGAAGGTGAACGGCCTCGACATCGAGGCCCTCCGTCGCGACGGTACGCCACGGCGGGCGGCGCTGTTGTTGCTCGCAGACTGGGTGAAGGCGCGGGTCAAGCCCGGCACCAAGCCGGTTTTCGTGGGCCACAACGCCCCGTTCGACTGGAGCTTCGTGTCGTGGTGCTACGCGGCCGAGGACTTGGACAACCCCTTCGGCTACAAGGCGCTCGACACCAAGGCCCTGGCCACCGGGAAGCTCGGTGTCCACTGGTTCGACAGCAGCAAGGAGGTGCTCGAGGCGCGCCTGGGCCTGCCGCCGGAAGACAAGGGCCAGAAACACCGGGCCGACTACGACGCGCAGTACCAGGCGCTGATCCTCAAGCGGCTCCTGGAGTACTGAATGTGCGGTTTCGTCGGCCTCGTGGGCGTGGAGCGCGCCAGCGCCGCGGCCGCCACCATGCTCCAGGCGCTGCAGCACCGGGGCCAGGACGCCTGTGGCGTGGCCAGCGTCGACGACGGCCGCGTGCGCATCGTAAAGGACCTGGGGATGGTGTCGAGCGTGCTCAGCCTGGGCACGCTCGCCAGCCTGCCCGGCAGCGCCGCCATCGGCCACGTGCGCTACCCCACCGTGGGCGCGGGCGTGCGCGACGACGCGCAGCCCTTCCACACCCGCCGTCCCGGGGTGGTGATGGCGCACAACGGCAACGTCACCAACGTGCCGGAGATCGAGGCCTGGCTGCGCCGCCGGGGGGTTCGCGTGCTGTCGGGCTGCGACGTCGAGCCGATCATGCTGGTGTTTGCCGAGGCGCTGTCGGGCTCGGGGGTGGAGCACGTCAAGGACGCAGTCCGCGCGGTGTTCGAGCGCGTGCGCGGGGCCTACACCTGCGTGGCGTTGCTCGAGGTCGAGGGACAACAAACCCTCGTCGCCTTTCGCGACCCGCACGGCGTGCGCCCGGGCGTGTACGGCAAGAACGCGCAGGGCGCGTGGTGCGTGGCCAGCGAGTCGGTGGCACTCGACGCGATGGACTTCGAACTGGCAGGTGAAATCCCGCCGGGTTCGGTGATGTTCATGCGTCCGGGTGAGGCCGCGCGGGTCGAGGCGGTGCTGCCGCCCCGGTCGCGACGCTGCATGTTCGAGCGCATCTACTTCGCCCGCCCCGACTCGATGATGAGCGACGGGCGCGTGTTCAACGTCCGGTGGGCGCTGGGCGAGCGACTGGGCGAGGAGTGGCGGGCCAAGGGCCTCGCCGCCGACGTGGTCGTGCCCGTGCCCGACACGTCGCGCCCGGCGGCCCAGGCCATGGCCGAAACCCTCGGCTTGCCGTTCCGCGAGGGCTTCATCAAGAACCGCTACATCGGCCGGACCTTCATCATGCCCGACGCCCGTGCGCGGCAGTCTGCGCTGCGCCTGAAGCTCAACCCCATCCCGGAGATCCTCGAGGGCAAGCGGGTGATCCTGGTCGACGACAGCGTGGTGCGCGGCGCCACGGTGCGCCGCCTGGCGGAGATCGTGCGCCTGGCAAAGCCCCGCGAGGTCCACCTCGCCATCTTCTCCCCGCCGGTGAAGAACCCCTGCTACTACGGCATCGACATGCCCAGTCGCGACGAGCTGGTGGCGGCGAAGCTGCCGGAAGCGGAGTGGGCGCGGGCCTTCGGGGTCGACACCGTCACCTTCCTGAGCGTCGAGGGGCTGCGGGCCACGGCGGGCTCGCCGGCGTGTATGGCTTGTTTCGACGGCGACTACCCGGTGCCGGTGAGCGACGCGGAGCGCAACGCCATCGTCGCGGACCGGCGCGGGGCGTAGGGCGCCGCCGCGACGAGGCAGCGCGCTTCGTCACGCCATTCTACACCATGTAGATCGCGATCTACCGACCGTCGCTTTCGACGACGATGGGGGCGGCGTCGGCCATGCCCGCCACCAGGGCGCCGACCGCCATCCAGCCCACGGCGAGCAGGAGGAAGAAGTTGAAGAGGGGCGACGTAGCGAGCTTTTCTTCGTGTTTGACGGTGTTGGAACGGGCCATGGGAATCTCCGGGGGCAGCAGCAGGAGGGAGCGGGGTGCAGCGGGAGATAGAGCAAGCCCCGTGCCACGCCTCCGGGTGCTCCACGTGCTCAACGACCTCTCGGCGGGCGGCGCGGAGCGGCTGGTGCTGGAACTCTGTCGCCGCTCCGGGGTCCAGAGCACGGTGGCCACGGTGATGGGGCTGGGGCCACTCGAAGGGGCCTTCCGCGCGGCGGGCATCCCGTTGCTGGTCGGCGGGCGACGTCCCCGGGCGGCCGGGGTGGAGGCGATGCTGCGGATCGCTCGGGCGGCCCGGGAGGTGGACGTGGTCCACTCGCACTTGTTCGGGGGCGACACCTGGGGACGGGTGGCGGCGCGGTGGGCTGGACGGCCCGTGGTGTCGACGGAGCACAACGTCGACCGTGACGAAACCTGGGAGCGGGGGGTGCGGCGGGCGCTGGCGCCGTTGTCGACCGTGACGATCGCGGTGAGCGAGGCGGTGGCGCGTAGCGCACATGGTCGCGACATCCGGGTGATTCCGAACGGCATCGACCTCGCGCGCTTCGGTGCCCCCTGGCGCGGGGGCGGCGGTGTGCTCGCGGTGGGACGGCGGGTGCCTCAGAAGGGCTTCGACGTGCTCGCCGACGCCTGCCGGGGGCTCCCCGTGCGGGTGGCGGGCGGGGGTGGCTATACCGCCCCGGGCATCGAGTGGCTGGGCCCGCGCGACGACGTGCCCGCGCTCCTGGCGGCGGCCAGCGTGCTCGCTGTCCCCTCGCGCTGGGAGGGCTTCGGGCTCGCGGCCCTGGAGGGCATGGCGGCGGGCGTGCCGGTGGTGGCGAGCCGGGTGGACGGGCTGGTGGAGGTGGTGGGCGAGGCGGGACTCCTGGTGCCGCCGGGCGACGCCGGGGCGCTGCGCGGGGCCATCGACCGGGTGTTGTCCGATCGTGCTCTTGCAGTGGAGCTGTCACGACGTGGCCGCGAACGGGCGCGACGCTTCAGCATCGACCGGATGGTCGCCGACTACGAGGCGGTGTGGACGGAAGTGGCGGGGGTGCCGTGAGGTCGCGTTCGCCTAGGGCAACACCACCGACTTTTCCTTCTGCGTCTTCACGTTGTAGCCCTTGTCGGCCCAGTCCTTTTCCACCACCGCCAGCCAGGTGTCGACGGCGCTGCTGCCGGTCACCGGTTCGGGCGTGTGCACGACGGGCCAGGCGCCCTCCACCGCGCACCCCTTGAGCTTGGCCTTGGCGCCGCCGCGCAAGGGGGCCTCGAGGTCCTTGATGATCGACCAGCGCTTGCCGGGCTCGGTGACCGACGTCCAGTGGATCACCGCCTCCTTCTTGCCGCCGCAGTCCCCCGCCTCGATGGTGGCGGCGCCGTAGGTGAAGTTCCCCGCGCTCATCCGGTCCCCGTAGAGCACCGGCAACAGCTTTGCCGCTGCGGCGTCGGAGCCGTTGTTGGCCAGCTGGTCGGCCACCGGGCGCGCCTTCTCGGCGCCCACCTTGCTCGCCACGTCGACCAGGGCGGCCTCGAACTTGGCCTGGTCCCCGGGGTCGATGGTGCCGCCCATCTCGGGCGCCACGGCCTCGCCCATCTTGAACAAAACCGCGTCGTAGGGCCCGTTCGCCGCGGCAGCGACGGCGGCCTGGGTGAGCGCCGGGAGGGCCTCCGCGCGCTTGGTCTTCACGTAGATCGCCATCAGGTTGTTGTACTTCTCGTCGAAGCGCTTGCTCGGGGGGGCCGCGACCTGCTGGTCCATCCACGCCCACAGCGCCGCGTCGTCGCAGGCGATGAAGGCGTCGTCCCACTGCTGGAACTCGATGTCGCGCAGGCCGAAGTACGCACCCTGCAAGAAAGAGACGACGCGCCCGTCGGTCGCGCACTGCGCGCCCACGCGCTGCGCCACCTCGTCGCGCGCAGAGTAGTCGCTCACCTTGCCGAGCGAGGTCCACATCGGTTTCCACACCTCCCGCTCGATGGCCACCATGGCCAGCGCCACGAGCGAGTCGGTGTCGGTGGCCTTGCCCAGCGCGTCGTTGAAGTTCGCCTCGGCGGTGTTCCTGTCGCACGTAGCGAGCGCGTCGAAGTTCGCCGCCACGCTGCCGCTGTCGGACGCCTTGAGCGCGGCCGCTTGCTTGTCGCAGGTGGCCGCCAGCGCCGTCGTCGTGAACGCGAGGGTGATGAACATCGAGAGCGTCTCCAGGGGGCGGCGGGTGCTAACCACGCGCGCAACGGCGCGCCTTGCCAACGGTTGACAACGGTTCATCGTCACCCGGCGTTCCCCGCCCCGCCGTCACGATGCGTCGTGGAATGACCGGTGTCCCCGGCGTGTTATGCGGGCGCCTCCCGGAGTAACCATGCTTTCTCTACTCGTTTCTCTCGCTCTCGCCGGCGACGCGCCGCCGGCCACCCCCGCGGTCCCGTCCACGCCCGCCACCACCGCGCCTGCCGCCACCGAGCCCGCGCCTGCCACCGCCGCGACCGTCGACCCCTGCGTGGTCGTCGCCACGCCGGCGGCGACCGACGCGGCTGCGGTCGTCTCGACCACCCCGGCCCCGCCGGCCCCGCCGAGCACCACCGTGGCGGCGGCGAGCACCCCGTGCCCGACCACGACCACGACGACCACCACCAAGAAGAAGACGCTCACCAAGTCGAGCGACAACCGGATGGAAGCCGAGTCGACCGACGAGTAGCGTCGGGTTCCCTCGCTAGGCGAGGATCATCCGGGTGTAGGCGCCCACGAAGAACGTGAGGATGATCACGCCGGTGTAGGTGTGCGCGGTGTTGAGGTAGCGGAAGCGCATGTCGGCGTCGCCGAAATCCCAGCCGGTGTTGAAACTGCCAAGTGACTGCAACGAGATGTAGAACACCCCCGCCCAGGGGATCTCGCGCAGGGGCATGTTCTCCCCGTCGTACGACATCACCGTGTCGGGACAGAAACGCTTGTAGATCACGGTGAACACCAGGCACACGATCAGCGCGGTGACCGCGAGGTTGCCGAGGCGAACGCCCCAGCCAAAGGCGAGTTCGAACAGCACGTAGCGCACGGGCAGGGCGGCGTAGGCCCAGGGGTCGCCGGCGTCGATGCCGGCGAAGGTCTCGTGGTGCTTGATCCACCAGTAGGCCCAGTCCTCGTCGCCGGTCATGGCCCGGTCGCCGAAGGACTGCTTGAGCGAGACGAACTCGTCGATGGCGCGGTCGTAGCAGGCGCCGCGGAAGTCGTCCTCCGCCGTGCTGCCCGAGACGGCCTGGCGGCGGTAGCGCAGGTTCTCCGCGACGCCAGCCGTCCCGAGGGCACATTGTTCGTACCACAGGCGGTGCTGGCCGGTCCCCTCGTTGACGACCTGGCGGCGGTCCACCTGGAAGGTGCCGATCTCGGCGCCGTAGAACGACAGCGACGCGTCATCGGCGAAACGGGCGTCGGTGAGGATCACGCGCCCGGGCACGTTGGCGTCGTCGAGGACCAGCGTGTCGTAGAAGGTGGCTTCGTTGAGCGCTAGCTCCTCGGCATAGATGGTTGAGAAGTCGGCCGTCGAGTGCCAGTGGGTGCGCTCGAAGTGCGTTTCGCCGCCAAACTGCGTGTTGTAGAAGTCGGCGGTCGTGCCGCCGCCCGGCTTGCCGAAACTGACGCGCTCGAAGATGACGAAACCGCCGAAGACCGAGTTGGCGAAGCTGATGTTGCCGTCGATCCGGGCGATGAGGTCGTCGACGTGCTCCACGCCGTAGGCGGCGCGGCGCGCGAGCGGGTCCTCGGCGTCGTCGTCGCCCTGGTAGTCCCGGTACATCGACAACAACGGGGAGGCGTCGTGCAGGTAGCGGGCCCGGGTGACGTCGTCCAGGGAGAAGCGCACCTTGCCGTCTACCCGCGCGTCCACGAACGACGCGTCGCCGAGCAGTTCGGCGCCGATGAAATCCATCCCCCCGAAGGCCACTTCCTTCATCGACAGGGTGCCGTGCACCACCGTCCGGCTCATGTTGAGGCGCCCCTGGACGCGGGACGAGGAGAAGGAGATGCTGTCGTCGAAGGTGCTGTTCTCGAAGGTGGCCCGCCGGCGGAACTCGCAGGCGTCGAAGTGCACCGGCGCTTCGAAGCGGGCCGAGTCGAAGTACACGTCCTGTTCGCTGAACAACTCGGCGAAGGTCGTTTCTTTACGGAAGCGACTGTTCCCGAAGTAGACAGACTTCTCCAGCCGAGCGCGCTTGAAGTTGGCGCCCTCGCCAAACACCGAGAAGCGCCAGTCGGCGGCCGCCGAGAAGCGGGCGCCGCGGAAGTCGGCGTCGCCCTCGAACACCGTGAGCGGGAAAGCGGCCTTGCGCCCGGAGATGCTGACGTCCTGGAAGTTCGCCCGGCCCAGGAACACCGTCTCCCGGGTGGTGACGTCGGAGAAGCGGCTGCCAGGGACGGTCTTGCTCTTGTTGAGCTCGCCCTCCCACGTCTTTCCCACCTCGAAATTGCCCAGCACGAAGCCCTTCACCACCAGGGTGGTGGCCTGTTTGTTCGGGATGCGGACGTTGCCCAGCACACAACGCTCGAAGTCGATGCGATCGGGCAACTCCTCGCTGGGAACCTGGGTGAGATCCAAGTTCTCCACGTAGCAGTACTTGGGCTTGGCCTTGTCGTCGCCCGCGTTGAACGCCCGCAGCCGCTTGAGCACCTGGTCGTCGGGGATCACCTCGAGGAAGCGGGGCTCGCCCTTGCTGGTCACGTAGATGACCGCGTTCTTCCCCGCCTTGGCGTCGGCCACGACTTGCTTGACCTGGGCCACGACCTCGGCGAACAGCGTGTCGCGGTCGGGGTGTACGCTGGCGATCCGCAGGGCCAGCGCGGCGTGCAGGGGATCCTTCTGGGCGAAGCTACGGTACAGCGCGGCCGCCCCGTCGAAGTCTCCCAGCAACTCCAGCACCCTGGCCTCGCGCAACTCCTCCTGCTTCCCGAAGTAGACCGCGAGTTCTTCCCGCTCCAGGGCGAGGCTGAAGAGCCCACGGGCAAGCTCCGCGTTGCCCTGGGCAAGGTGGTGTTTCCCGGCGCGCACCAGCGCCCGGGGGTCCTCCATCCCTCCCGCCTCCGCCACCGACGCCACCACCACCGGGCGATCGGCGGAGCGCACGGCGGGGGCGGATCGTTCCGGACCCTCGGCCTGGGCCCGGAAAACGCCCGCCACGCTCACGGCGACGAGGATCGCGAGCAACAGGCGAGCGTAGACGCGCATCGACTACTTGGGCAACACGACGGCGTTGCGGCTGACCACCCAGGTCTGGTCGTCCGTGAAGTCCGTGGACGTGCCGGTCTTGGCGGCCCACCACATCACGTTCTCCGCGCCCTTGCCGCTACACTCGCTGGTCGACACGGTGCCATCGCTGTTGCCGTCGGCGCACTCGGGGGTGTCGCCGAGGGGGTCGTGCCCGTCGCCGGCCTTCTCGGTGGGGTGGAAGAGGCCCACGAAGTGACCGCCCTCGTGGGCCATGATCAGCGCCACCTCGTCGGGATTGCTGGCGGCGTTGGCCACGTTGATCACCACGCCCGACTTGGACGTGCCGCCCACGGTGGCCACGCCCGGGGGGCCGCCCGAGAGGCCGAGGATGCTGGCGCCGTCGCCCAGGTCGATGTCCTGGACCATGAAGAACGTGAGGTGAATCCCGCTGTCGGCCTCGCGCAGCAGGTTCCCGAATTCCTCCTCGCCATCGACCACGGTGTACTTGTCGACGTCGCCGCCGAAGTCGAAGTAGCGCACCGTGCCCAGCTCCACGCCGAGGCCGTCCCAGAGGCCGCCCAGGGCGTCGAGGATGCCCGCCACGGTGTCGTCGCTCTCCGCCGCCGCGGCGGTCATGCCGGGGACGATGCCATCCACGCCGACGAACACGATGTCGAGGTCGATGGTGTTGCTGCCGGCAACGTCGCCCACCCGGGTGACCACCGAGCAGTTCACGGTCGCCGGGAGCTTCGACACCGCCATCAGCAGGCGGAGCGTGTAGTCGCCTTCTTCGACCGGCAGGTCCGGCGACACCGACAGCAGCACGGGGAGCATGTCGTCGAGGGTGCCCACGCGCATGGCCGTGCCGTAGGGATTCTCCCAGTTGTAGATTTCACTGCCGCTCGGGGCGGTGATCTTCGCGGCGGTGGCGAGGTTATCGCCGTAGCCGTAGGGGCCGCAGTACACCTCGCTGCTCACGACGCCCGAGGGGGTGGTCCAGGGGATGTCCACCTCGCCACCGGTGTCGGTGGTGAAGCTGCCCAACTCCTCGACGCTCACGTTCTCGGCATCTTTTCCGGTTTCCTCGGGACAGGCGCTGAGCAGGCCCAGGCCCAGCGAACTCACTGCGAACAAGGTGGCCAGTTTGGTGGTTTCCATGGTGGTTCCCTACTTGCCCAGCGCGTGGTTGATGGCGTCGGAGACCGACGCGTTCGTCTCGCGGGCCAAGCGCGCTTCCAGCGCGGCTCTCCCGTCACCGCCGAGGGTGCCGAGGGCCTTGGCCGCGTAGGTGCGGAGCTGCACGTCGTCGCTGTCGAGGGCCACGGACAGGTCGCTGACCGCCCGGCCGCCCGCCGCCCGCGCCAGGCCGAGGCAGGCCTTCCGGCGCAGCAGGGAGTCGGCGCCGCCGTCGCGGACGACCGACGACAGGTGAGACTCGTGGTCGGGCGCGGGGAAGTAGCCGAGGGCCACCAGCGCGTTGCCCCGCTGGGTGGGCGTCGCGGCGCTGTCGCGGGCGATCGCCAGCAGTTCCGCGCCGGCGCCGTTGCCCAGTGCGGCCCAGTCGGCGGCGGTGGGGGCGTATTCCACGCCGCTGAGGAGGTCCACCACGCGCCCGCGGAGGGCGTCGTCGGCGTGGGCCACCGAGAGGGTGGCCGCGAGGAAGAGAGTCAGGCTCATGCGAGGCCCCGGGGAAGTTGCCCCCCGTTAGCCCGGGTGCCGCCGGTGCCGCTAGTCGGTGATGCGGTTGGGCGTGAACACCACCTCGGCCACGAGCGTGTCGGGGTCGCCGTCGGTCCACACCTCGAAGCTGGCGGTCAACTCGGTGCCGGCCGACCCCGCCGTGTAGCCGCAGATGCCCACGTCGAGGACGTAGGTGGATCCGGGCTCCACCGTGCCCATCGGGGCGGGGAAGGCCTGCGTGGTGAAGCCGTCGATGCAGAACACCTCGGTGTCGTACTCGGGCAGGGTGAGGACGCCGGCGTCCTCGCCCACGTTGGCGAGCGAGATGTTGCCCCGGGCGTAGCCGTCGTCGGGCATCTCGGCGGGGAAGTCCACGACGCCAAGGTCCAGAGGCTGGGGTGAGATCTCGAACTCGAGGGGGGTGCGGCCGCAGGCCAGGAGCAGGACAACCATGCGGCGCAGCCTAGCCGACGGGGGCGCTCACTCGTCGCCGAACTGCACGAGCTGCACGTCGTTGCCCAGCACCAGGCCCACGCCGCGGGCCCAGAACTGCACGTCGTCGTGGCCGTCTTCGTCGTGCAGGTGCACCTCGATCGTCTCCCAGGAGCCCGCCGGTACCCAGGTCTCGGTGTAGCGGGTTGCCTCGTACTGGACCTTGGATGACGAGATTTCCTCGTTGCCGTCGCTGTCGACGTAGCGCCATGCCCGGTCGGCCGTCCACGCGTCGCCGGGCTCCAGCCGCCGGGGGACGGCGAGGAACGGAGGGTCGAATGTCCACCGCGCCGTCCACGCGTCCACCGCCTCGTGCCGGTCGACGAGCCAGGCCCCGTCGTCGTCGCAGGCGTAGGTCTCGGTCCAGGTCCCGGCGCTCACCGTCGCCGCGTCGTCACCCAGGCTGCTCAGGACGACGATCGACTGCGCTCCGTCTGCGAACTGCTCGTACACCCACCCTTGGCCTTGCTCGACCAGGCCGGACCAGGGCGGGCAGGCGCCGTCGTCGGCGTCGTCGACGAGGCGGCATCCGAGCAGGAGCAGGATCACGCCCCGCTCATCGTCCTCCAGGCCCCCTCGCTTGAGGCGCGGTAGAGAACTTCGCCGCGCCGCCGCAAGACGTCCTCCCAGGTCGACCGTCGCTCGATGGTCCGCAGTCGCCACATCTCGACGTCGAGTCGTCGCTTCAACGGGACGATGGCCGGGGTGGCCGGGAGATCTACCCGGGACGACCACGCCCAGCCCTCGCCGAGGCGGTAGGCCCGGGCCACGTACACGCCGGGTGGCCCCCCGGGAGGCGTCATCTGCGGAGCGAGCGGCAAGAGCGGGCGTCCGTCGGCGTAGAGCATCGGCGGCGCGCGGTCGACGCAGCGCATCGCGTGGGCGAGGGCGCGGTCACGCTCGTCGTCGAACCAGGCGTCCACGACGCGGCGTTCCACCCCGCTCTCGCTCCACGCCAGCGCGGCGAGGATGCCCGTCGTGGGCCTCGACAGGGGGTCGCCGGTGATGCGCTCGACACGCACGGTCGCGTCGGCCAGTTCGTCCTCGACGATGTCGGCGAGCACCGTGTCGGGGAGGGGGACGACGGCGTCGTGCAGGCGACGGCGGTCGTGGCGAAACGGGAAGACCGCGGCGGCAGCGCGGGCCAGCCCCTCGAGGCCCGCGAAGGGGCGAAGGCCGGCGAGCCAGCGCTGCATCTCCGCGTGTAGCTCGACCTCGGCCGCGCGCTGTCCCCCGGCGTCGAGGGTCCCGGCGCCGAAGCGGGTGTAGTTCTCGGCGTCGCCGGGGACGAACAAGGCCTCGTCCTGCGACGAGGGGTCGCCCGGGTTGAGTAGGTCCGGATCGTCGGGGATCAAGGCAGGTAGCGGGCGGCCGCGGCCTGGTGCTGGTCGCGCACCCAGTCCGCCAACGAGACCGGCGCCTCGACCACCACGCCGGCACCGAAACCCAGCAACCACTCGCGCAACTCGGGGGCGACGGCCACGCGGAGTCGCAGGCGCACGCCCCCGTCGTCCAGCGGTTCGACCCGGGCGGTCCGGTGCCAGGTGCGCTCGCGGATGATCGGCGCGAGGTCGGCGGAGAAGCGCGCGACGACGTCGTCGACCGGGCCGCCGGTGATGCCGAATGCGTCCGCGATGTACGCCGCCGGGTCCCAGTTCGCAGGGTAGGCGAAGTGTTCGCGGCGGAGGCGAGAAAAGCGGACGAAGCGCTCCACGGCGAAACTCTTCACGCGGTCCTCGGCCAGGTCGCGTGCGAAGACGTACAGTCCCTGCCGGTACGTCGCCAGGGTGTACGGTTCGAGGCGGTAGACCTTGGGGAGGCCTCGCAAGGCGCGGTACTCGGCGTCGGAGGGGTTGGAGAAGAGCAAGGCGGAGACGATCTCGTCGAGCAGATCGCCGTCGCGACCGTAGTCCTTGCGGTGCTCGGGGACGGCCATGAACTTCCGGTCCAGGTGGTCGCCCACCTCGGCGGGGAAACGGCCGATGGCGGGCGCCAGGCGCTCGATGGCGTCGTCCATGTCGGTCGCGAAGGTCGTGCCGTCCAAGAACGTGAACAGGGTGCGGCCGAAATGGAGGGACAGGGCCTCGGCGAGCGACAACTGCACGCCCGTGCGGCTGAAGGCGCGGTCGATGCTCACCACCCGGCTGTCGCGGTGGCCCTCCTCGACGACCGGGATGCCCATGGCGCTGATGTCGGCCAGGTAGCGTCGTAAGGTGCGTGCGTCGAACTCGAAGCGCTCCATCAGGTCCTGCGCCCCGATTCCGCCCCGACGTTGCAGGAGCTGGAACATCCGGACCAGCGCCTGTGACTTGTTGAGTTCGCGGTCGTCCATCGTCGACCGGGGGTATCGACTTTTTTCTTTGGCGACCATTTTTTGGTCGGTAGGGGTGTGAGACTACTCGTGCGGGTTGCCCCGGAACGGATGTACAGGTACACTGTGCATGCGTTCAGAAAGCTGACCGGACGAACAGGACCCAAACCCCTCGGAGTCGACGATGATCTCCATGCTCAACGCGGAATTGCTGGGAACCACCTTGATGGCGCTGTCGCTGGTGGCGGGCGCCGCGCTCGCCCTCTGGTCGCTGCCCTGGACCGACGAGGACCTCGACCAAGTCCAGCGCGACGCGAACGGCGTCCGCGACCACCTCGCGGGTCGTCGCGGCGACCGATCCGCCCGCGACGGGCGGCCCGGGTCCTCGGCCCGGGCGCAGGTCGCGGCCTAGCGTCCCAGGCGGGTGGTGGCCTGCGCGACCGCGCGCCACGGCGCGTTAGCCGCCGCGTCGCTGGAGACCGCGATGTCGCGCTACAACCCCGCCGAGATCGAACCCCGTTGGCAGGCCTGGTGGGCCGCCCACGACACCTACCGGACCGACGAGGACCCGGCGAAGCCCAAGTTCTACGGGCTGGTGATGTTCCCCTACCCCAGCGGCGCCGGGCTGCACGTCGGCCACCCTGAGAGCTACACGGCGGTCGACGCGGTGGTCCGCTACAAGCGCGCCCGCGGCTACCGCGTGCTGCACCCCATGGGCTGGGACGCGTTCGGCCTGCCGGCGGAGCGGTCCGCCGTGCGCGAGGGCATCCACCCGGCGTTCATCACGCGTCGCAACACCGACAACTTCCGGCGTCAACTGCAGCGGCTCGGTTTCTCCTACGACTGGCACCGCGAGGTCAACACCTCGTCGCCGGACTACTACCGGCATACCCAGACGATCTTCCTCAAGCTGTACGAGCAGGGCCTGGCGTACCTGGCCGAGGTGCCGGTCAACTGGTGCCCGGCGCTCGGCACC
>CAYHRZ010000041.1:0-18517 GCA_964359125.1 uncultured Klebsiella sp.
TTCGGGTCGCGCCAGGAGGAGGCGCAGCGCCTCGGACGCATCCTCCGCCCGAAGGGGGGCGAGAATCGCGCCAGTTTCTACTCGATCGTCACGCGCGACACGGTGGAGCAGACGTTCGGCGAAAAACGCCAGCTGTTTCTCACAGAGCAGGGGTACGCCTACCGCATCGAGACGCGATCGTGAGCACGATTCACAAGAACGTGGCCATCCTCCGCTTGGGCGACCTGCGCACCCTCGGCGAGGTGCGTGCGCTAGTGGACCTCGACGAGCACGTGCTCGGCTGGTTGAGCGAGACCGAGGCGGTGATCGACCCGCACACGCTGAAGGAGCTCGTGGCTGCGCTCGACGCGCGGGGCCTCTCCGCCCTCGTGCGCCGGGCCGGGGGCTCGGCCGGCTAGGGCTTCTCGTCCGGTTGGGCGGTAGCTCCCGCCGGTGGATCTTCGTCGTGGCCGGGCTCGTCGGGCGCCGCACCTTGCATGTAGCCGAGGGCCTCGAGCGCCCCTGCCATCTCGGCGTCGCTGCCCTCGGTCCCGCGCCCGGCGGGTACCGGCACGATCGCCCAGGTGACCAGCGCGCTGATGGCCCCGGCCCGCGCCCGGGAGAGCACCGCGCCGCTGCCGTCGTGGACTCGGGGCTTGAGGAGCTCGAAGTACTTCATCTTGCCCACGAGGCGGATGCCGACCTGGCCCACCACCTCGTCGGCGGGGAGCTTCGGCACGACGAAGACCTCGCGGTTCTCCTTTAGCCGGCTCTCGAAGACCATCTTCACGAGGTTGGGGGTGGCGATGTCGACCGCGGCGAGCGTGATCGACGTCGGGTCGTCGGCTGCCCAGGCCCGCTCCACGCCGCCGGGGACCTCCAACTCCACCTCGATCGGCGTCTCGGGGCGCCCGGTGGGGCTGAGGCGTAGCGCCTGCACCACGTCGCGCCCGAGCGCGGTGGCCAAGGCGACTCGCCCGGGCCGCACGTCGTTGCCCCGGGCGGCCAAGTCGACCTGCTCGCCGCGGTCGTTGGACACGTTGAAGAGCAACTCGCGGCCGCGGGTCGTGATGTACTTCTCGTTGCCCTGGAGCGAGGCCCATTGCTCCCCGTTGTAGAGCGCGCGGCCGAAGGCGAGGGCGCGGTTGGCCAGGGTTGCGTCGCTCCCGTCCCGCGCCGCCCGGACGAGCGATGTCCCCTCCTGCGGGCCCAGGGTGTCGGCGGGGAGCCCGAGCAGTTCGAGCAGCGTCGGGGCCACGTCGAGCAGCGAGGCGGCGTCGGCCACCCTGTTGGGCCCCAGTGCGGGAGACTTGATCACGAGCGGCACGCGCAGCAGTTCGTCGTACAGCGTGTGCCCGTGCTCGAAGTCGCCGTGGTCGAAGAACTCCTCCCCGTGGTCGGCGAACAAGACGACCGTGGCGTCCGCGGGCAGGTCGGCCAGGAGGGCCCCGAGCGTGTCGTTGACGTAGCGGAGGTTCTGGTCGTAGCGGTCGAGGAGGTAGGGAACGATGCGGTCGCGTTGTCGCATCGCGGCGTTGAGCAACATCGTGCGGTTGAAGTAGGGCTCCAAGCCTGGGGGATCTTCCCGGGCCCACAGTCGCCGGTAGCGGGCGGGCTCCTTGTAGGGGAGGTGGAGATCCATGAAGTGGACCATGAGGAGCGCGTCCTGGTCGGCGTGGGCGTCCAGGAACGATTGCCCCCGGAAGGTCTCGTAGGCCGCACCGGGCCAGTTCACGCAGTGGTGCTCGCCCCAGCCCCGGTCCATCTCGAAGTTCGAGGAAAGGTAGACGTTGCCCACGTAGGCGCCGGTTGCCCAGCCGCGCTCGGCGAGCGCCTCTTGCAGGGTCGACGACTCGTGCCACCACTCCGGTTGCCGCCCCGTCCAGAGGCTGCGTGTGGAGGGCAGTGTCCACGGGGCCACGGTGCGCGCGTTCTCGAAGACCACCGCGCCCTCCGCCCAGCGGTCGATGTCTGGCGAGGTGTCGCGTGCGTACCCGTAGGTGCCGAGGTGGTCCTGGCGCAGGGTGTCGATGAACGCCAGCACCACGCGCTGGGGTCGAGCCGAGGGGATGAATACCGTGGGCGCGGCGACGAACAGGTGGTCAAGCGTCGTGTCGTCGTCGCGGCTCTGGAGGATGATCTCGTGTTTCCCGGCCGGAAGTTCTACCTCGCGCTGGGCGAACAGCCCCACGGAGGCGCGAAAGCTCGCGACCTCGACCCCGTCGACGAGCACCGCTAGGTCGGCCCCGTCGCTGGTTGGGCCCTCCTCGATCTCCGGGGGCAGCACCGCCAACTCGAGGCGCAGGCGGGAGCCGGGGGTGATGTCGAGCCTCCAAGACGCGAGTGCGGGCGCTGGGAGCAGAATTCCGTTGCGACTCGTCGCGTCGACCTGGGTTGACCGCAGCGCCCACGCCGCCTCGTCGCCCCCCTGGAACCGCAGGGCAGACTCCCGCTCGGTCGCCGCCGCGTACCGCAGCGTGTACTGGCCCGGGCGGGGGCGCGGGGTGTCGACGCGCAGGCGGACCATGATGCTGTCGCCGTTGATCTCCCAGCCCCCGGCCATCCCCCGGGTGACCGGGTCGGCGCTGTACGCGAGCTTGCGGCCCTCCTTGCTCAGTTCGAGCCCCATGGGCTCGCGCTCGTAGAAGAGCGCCCGCGGGCGGATGGGCAGGGGCGCCTCGTAGGTGCGCACGTTGCCGACCACGCCGGCGAGGCGGAAGGGGCCGTCGACAGCGATGTCGATGGGCGGGTCGCCGAGCGCTGAGCGGGGCAACTCCACCCGCGACGGCGGGATCTCCGCCAGCCCGTAGCCACCGGCGTGGGCAGGCGCGACCCAGCCCACGGCGAGCGCGACGGCAACCAGGCCGAACCCCGCGCCCGATGCCGCGTTCACCAGCGGTACCCGGAGAGCGGTCGCGTCAGGAGCGGCGGCGCCGCAGGGCAGCGGCCAGCGCGCCGAGCAGCGCGGCCGCGCCCGACAGCGCGGGCACGGACGAGCACAACGCCTCGCGATCGCCGATATCGGTGACGTCGATGGTGATGGAGCCCGCGTTGACGCCACCCGGGCCGGCCACGTTCATCAAGACGGTGTAGGTGCCCGCCTCCTCGAACTCGATCTGGGGCGACCAGGCACCGATGACCATCAAGGGCTCGCCCTCGGCGGCGCTTCCCTTGTAGACTTCCCACTGGATCGTATCGACGCATCCGTAGGTGGAAACGTCGGTATGATTGATCGTCTGCCAGGTGAGCCCGTACTGGGGCTCGATCTGGAAGTAGCCGCCGGCGCCCTCGGCGGGGAGGGGTTCGCCGCAGGCGGTGACGTAGCCGATCTTGGTCTGCGTGTAGGTGGACTCGCCGCACTCCGGGTCCTTCAGCCGCATGGTGACGGTCACGAAGAACTGCCCCTCGGTGGTGTAGGTGTGCGTGACCGACGGGTACTCTCGGCTGGTCTCGCCGTCGCCGAACTGCCAGTCGGCGCCGATGACCTCGGCCTCCGACTCGATGGTGAAGCCCACGTCGAGGGGGAGACCGCCCGAGGTAGGTGTCGTGGCCACGAAGGTGCCGAACACCGCGTAGAGGGCGTTGATGCTGGTGATGTCGTCGACGTTGGGGTCGATGCCCGACACGTCGCAGGCCCCGGCGCTCCAGTACATGGTCGCCTCTTCAAGGTCGGCGCCGTCGCAGCGCTCGCCTTGCTCGCAGGAGTGATCGAGACCCAGGAGATGGCCGATTTCGTGGGTGGCCACGCTCTCGATCGAGGTCTCCCCGTTGCACTGGCCGGCCTGGATGTCCTCGGTGGTGCCGAAGTCGACGTTGTCGTTGAAGACGATGTCGGAGTCGTAGACTTCCTGGTAGGTGCGGCCGTTCTTGGTGAGGCTGTAACGCCCGTTCCCGATGGTGTAGGTCACGCCCAGCGTGCCCGCCTCTTGCTCGTCCTTCGGGTCCTCCCAGTGGAACGTGGAGCGGCCGTCGCCGCTGCTGCGGCCGTCCATCTCGTCGACTTCGCCCATGTACTTGTTGGAGAGCCCGGCGCAGGGCGCCGCGTCCCCCCAGTTGTCCCACGACGACTGGATGACCGGTTGGCAGTAGTCCTCCGGAAGCGAGTCTTCCAGCGGGTCGCCGTCGTGCCACCACTCCAGCGGGAAGTGGTCGTCGGGGTGGTAGAACCCGGTGTGTTTCCAGGCCAGCGCGGGCGCGGCCAGAATGAGGAGTAGGCACATCACTTCACCCCCGGCTGCAGCTTGTTGATGCTGCGCAGTTTCTCGTTGCTGATGCCCGGGATGGCCTGGCCGTCCCAACCCAGTTCGGCGCGAGTCTGTACCGCACGAATCATGGCGTCGAGGCTCACGCGCTCGCTAGGTGGCGGGTTCGGGATGAACCTCGCGTCGTAGTCGCGGTCGTAGGGGACCGTGAACCGCACCACCATGTCGGCGCCGTCGGCCGGGTTCTGCTTCACCGTGTACTTCCCGAGCGAGAGTCCGATGGTCCCGTAAGCGCTGCCGAAGCGCTTCTCGGCGAGGAACAGCAGCGCCCGCTCGTCGACGCTGTAGCGTGGGGCGAGGGGAACCAGCATCCAGTCGCCGGCGGTCGTGACGCCGCCCGGCACCTCGATGGTGAGGAAGTCGTTGGCTTCCGTAGGCCCTTTCAAGGCGCGCTCGACCTCCACCTCGACGTGGGTGTACACGCGCCCATCGAAGTCGAGGATCGTCTCGACGTGCCGGACCGTGCCCACCACGACGAGGTCGGAAGCGTCGACCATCTGGTCGACGGTCAGCGAGGCGAGGCTGGTGGCCGAGGCTGGCGCAGAAGCGGCAGCGCAGGCCAGCAGTCCGGCGATGGCAAAGATGCGCGCGAGTCGAATCATGGTGCGCCCGGGTGGGGGTTACGAACGGGGGACACTAATGCGTGCTGCGGCGGACCGTCAACCGCTTGCGGGGGGCGGGCGCCAAGTCGTCCGCGGCGCGTCAATCCGGTTGACTTCCGAGGGCTGGCCCGGTATGCAGGGCCGTTCCGCAAACCCCCATCCGCGCCTCCCCGCGCGCCCAACGGCAGGACCCTTAGATGCTGAGGAACGGGATCCAACTCCCCCCGCTGATGTTCCGGCTGCTAGCCGTGATCCTCGCGATGTTTGTGGCGGTAGGCACGGCCTGGGCGTCGGCGTCCGGTACCATCAAGGGCCAGGCGCTCGACGATGGTGGCCTGGCGATTCCGGGCGTCTTGCTCACCTTGTCGTCCGACAAGCTGATCGGCGGCTCGCTGCAGTACACTTCCGACGGCGAAGGCAACTTCGTGTTCGCGGAGCTGCCTCCTGGCGCCTACAAGCTCGAGGCCCAGAAACAGGGCTTCGGCAAGTCCACCAAGACCGGCATCCAGGTGGCCGTCGGCCGCGTGACCTCGGTCACGATGGAGCTCAAGTACGGCGGCGAGACGGTGGTGATCGAGGAGAAGGCCAAGGCGGTCGACACCGAGTCCGTGGCCCACTCCACCACGTTCAACAAGGACTACCTGTCCCGCATCCCCACCGGTCGCTCCTACCAGAGCGTGTTGGAGCAGACAGCAGGCGTCATCGGCGGTGGCAACCCCTACGCGGCAGGAGCCAGCGGCGACGAGAACACCTGGGTGCTGGACGGCGTCAACGTCACCGACCCGGTGACGGGCACCTTCTCCACCAACTTCAACTACGACGCGATCGAGGAAATCCAGGTCATCACCGGCGGCTTCGACCCGGAGTACGGCCAGTCCCTGGGCGCCACCTTCATCGTGGTCACCTCCTCCGGCGGCAACACCCTCGAAGTGAAGACGGCGGCCGAGTACAGCAACGGCAACTGGGCGCCGAAGCTCGACGCCCGCTACGCGCCCGACGGCGCGGAGCTCGCACCCACCGGCTTCGACAGCGCCTACCAGAGCGCCCGCGCCCGCATGACGGTCTCCGGACCGGCCATCCGCGACCAGGTGTGGTTCCTGGGAAGCTACGAATACGTCCGCTCGCTCTACACCAACGTGGGCATCCTCAGCCCCCGGGACTTCGAGGCCCACTACATCTTCACCAAGCTGACGATGCAGCCAGTGTCGCGACACAGGTTCACGCTGACGCTGACCACCGATCCCACGACAGTCGACAACATCGACCAGAGCGACCCCTACACCGCGCCCGAGGCGCAGGGTCGTCAGGCGCAGGGCGGCTACGTGCTCACGGGCAAGTGGAACTGGTTCATGAGCGAGGACGCGAACCTCGAGACCACGGCTTCGTTCCAGAAGTCGTACATCGAGATCAGCGGTGTGCCCTGCACCCACGACCTGGAGCTCGGCTACAACGAGTGCGAGGCCGACGAGGCGGAGAACTCGCTCGACTTCGAGACGCCAGGTCGGGCGGGTGTCAACGGCGCGTACAGCACCGGCAACTTCCCGGTGTTCCAGTTCGATGACCGCTGGCGTGGCCAGCTCAGCTCCAAGTTCTCCGTGCTCCAGGTGCCGTTCCTCGGCAAGCACGACTTCAAGGCGGGCGTCGAGGTCGACTACACGAAGTGGGACTGGGTCTATGGCTACCCCGGAAACCTGTTCTACGTCGACCTCTACGAGAACGCCTTCGACCCCGACACCTACGTCAACTACTACTCTTTCGAACTCGCTGGCTACACGCAGTTCTCTGCGCAGGGGTACCACGTCGGGGCGTTCATTCAGGACGTCTACAAGCCAATCGACAACCTCACGTTCCGCTACGGCGTGCGGTACGACCGCGCGGTCCAGCAGAACGACACGGGCGTCTCGCTGATCGACGTGGGTGTGTTCGGGCCTCGCGCATATGCGAGTTGGGATCCCTGGGGCGACGAGAAGACGAAGTTCCTGGGTGGGTACGGCCGGTTCAATGACACGGGTCGGCTGGAACTTGCCAACTACGTCTCGGAGTCGGGTTTCGGGCAGAAGCTGGTGCTGGGGGAGTACTTCGGCGCGACCGACTCGACGTCGCAGTACGTGTACTTCGACCAGAACACCGACAACCCCATCACGTTCGCGGACCCACTCTCCGCGCCTCACTCGGACGAGTTCATCCTCGGTGCCGAGCGCGAGGTCGTGACCGACGTGGCCGCGCGGCTGAACTTCACCGGCAAGTTCACGCGCAACGTGTACACGCTCGACGAGACCAACCTGATCTACGACGAGGACGGCTACAGCTACATCGGCACCAGCTACGGGTCGTCGGAATTGGTGGGCTATTACCGCCTCCGCTCGCCGGGCATCGCTCGTCGCGACTACTTCCAGACGGATCTGTCCCTAGATAAGCTGGATTCGAAGAGGTGGTTCGGCAGCGTCACGTACAGCTACGTGTCGAGCCGAGGCACGACGCAGTCCGCCCTCGGGGGTGAGCTCAGCAACCCCTCGCAGACGGACTTGATGTACGGCAACCTCGCGACCGACATCAACCACCAGGTGAAGTTCTACGCCGCGTGGAAGATCCCCGACGACCCCTGGACCACCAACCTCGGCATGTCGGGCATCGTGTACTCCGGTTCGCCGCTCACCCGGTACTACTGGACCGCCGCCGACGTAGACGACGGCATCGGCGGCTACGGCATCCTGAAGGAGCCGGCCGGCGAGTACGGTCGCACGCAGGGTTCCTTCGAGCTCAACGTCCTCCTCGAGCAGGAGATCCCGGTCGACAAGGGCAAGCTCGGGGCGTTCGCCTACCTCTACAACGTGACCAACCAGCAGGCGGCGGCGTACTACGACAACTACTACATCGCCGCCGACAACCGGTACATCATCTACTACCGCCAGGACCCGATCTCGGCGCTCATCGGCTTGGACTACGAGTTCTAGGAGAAACACGGATGATTACGCTCACCTTGTTGGCTTGTGCCAACCCCGAGTTCATCCCCGAAGGCGACATCGTCGGGAAGCTCGTCGTTCCCAAGGCTGCCGCGACGCGGACGGTGCTCGCGGCGGCTGACGCCGACGGCGACGGGAACTTGGAGTATACCCCTCGCGAGAACGTCACCGACGTGCGGTTGCTCGGGCCGATTTACCTCGGCGCCTTCTCCGCGATTGATGAAATCTCGTTCGCCTACCCGCACCCGGCGATGGGGCCGGTCATCGTCGAAGGGGTGCGAGGCGACACCTTTCCCTACGGTGGCATCACGAAGGGGCGGGTGGACTTCGCCTGCTACGAGGCGCTGGCCTGCATGGTCACCACTGGTCGTTTCACCGACTACGACGACATCCTCGACCACTTCAAGAACAACCTCGGTCGGCCGGTCTTCGACCAGTACGGGCGCGAGGTCACCGATGGTGGCACGTTCCAGCAGTGGTGCTTCGAGTACTACGATGCCACCGCTGACTACGAGATGGCGTTCATCGGCGAGGACGAGCTCACCTTCGAGGAGGACGGCGACAACTACGTCGCCGAGTTCACGATGAACCACACTCTCCGGGTGGAGAACATGGTGGTGTGGGGCTTCATGGACGCCCCCGAACTGCGGACCGACGTCCCGGACGTCAACGGCAGCCTCACGACGTGCAACCCCTCCGCGGGTCGCGAGGTCGACGAGTACGTGACCGAGTTCAACGAGGGCCGGTCGTACTACGACGTGCTCAACACCCCCAGCACCTACATCCAGTATGGCGACTGGGTGGCCGATGGCGAAGCCGTGGTCACCTTCGACGACGACCTCAACCAGGAGGGTGAGCTGGTGGTCAACCTGAACGTCCCCTACGTGGAAGCGGAGTAGCCCATGTCATCCGTGTTCCTCCTGCTGGCCGTTGGTTGCGACCACTACGGACAGTTGTTCGTGCCCGCGCCGAACCCCGACTACCCGTTCATCCAGGACCTCGGCGAGCGGCGCGTGGTCCCCGCCAGCGAGTACGGCGAGGACGGCTGGTCGCCGCTCTCCGACGAGGCGCAGGCCGACGATGCCGCAGGTCTGGCCGGCGTGCACTACGGCGGCCTGGGGGCGCCGGAGGACCCGGCGTTCTATGGTGGGGCGACGTTCACGTTCACCGGCACCGGTGGCGACGTGTGCATCGTGCTCGACCCTGAGTCGGTCTACTGGATCCAGGCGTGGTCGCCGCAGGCGGACGTGAACTCGTACCGCTACGAGGACGAGTTCGCTGACGACGGCGATGTCGACTTGAACGTGGGGCTCACCGCCTACTACACGGGTTCGCCCGGCGTCTCGATGGGCGATTTCAAGCTGCCCTACACCGACGAGGCTGGCGTGGAGCACTCGCTGGAGTTCAACGAGTGCTACCAGGCCGGCTACCAGGGCGACAGTGTTCACGCTGGTCGCGCGGCGGTGGAGGCGTGCACGATCGACACGTTCGGGCGGACCGGCGTGTCGTTCACCGCGGTGCTGAACACCTTCATGCTCCCCATCGACGACAGCGTCGTGCACTTCGCGGTGGGGGTGTACGAGGGCAGTTGTTCCGACCTCGCGGGTCAGCGCGCCATCGACGAGTGTTTCTACCCCGAGGAATTCGGCCCCACGCAGGAAAGCACCGACAACGACGTCAGCGACTGCGACGACGAGGATGAGGTGTGGAGCTACGCCTGCCTGGAGCAGCAGTACTGCGCGAAGGGCCGGGACCTGAACGAGTACTGCGAGCAGCACTTCGACGACGGCGACAGCCCCTGCATCGACAACGGCGTGCACCCGCCGGAAGACGACAGCGAGGGCGCGGCCACGGACCGGTAGCGGGAACCGCGCGGGCTGGGGTGGGTCGTCCCCCTCTCCTCGCGGTCTGCTACTTCGAGGGTTCCAGCGCTAGCTTGACGTCGGCGAGCACGCGCTCGCCTGCGACACGGCGCAGTAGGCCGGTTTCCGGGGACTCGCCTGGCCACAGTTCGCCGGCTCCGGAGGCGGCAACCCAGCGGGGAGCCCGGCCTTCCACGCCGAACCAGGTCGAGCCGTCCGGTGCCACGGCGAGGTAGCGGTACGGCTCGTACCCACTGGGCAACAGTGCGGTCACGGTCGTCGGCCCCGACCAGGCGCTCGCAGCCCCGGTGTCGACGAGATTCCCGGCGATGTCGGCGCGCACGGTGCGGGAGATGGTGGTCGGTTTCCCGGTCGCCGCGTCGGTGGTGGTGGCGAGTTGGAGTGCCAGCACGAGTTGTCCCCCGGCGTGGCTGCCACGTTCCGGGTGCGCGTCGAAGGCCAAGGCGACCGTGGACCAGCCGCCGTCGGCCTTCCACGCGCGGGTACCGGCGGCGGGCAAGTGCGCGGGGATCGAACCGTCGAGGCGGTAGATATCAATGCCGGCGTCGTGGGCGAGAGCCAACAGTGGGTTTCCGCCTGCGTCGATGCTCGTCTCGGCGACGCTGGGCGCTCGCGGCAGGTCTGCCGCGCCGCGGAACGACACGGCGCCCCGGTCGTCGACCCACAAGAACTTCACCTCCCCGGGCCCGCCCTTGGGGCCGGGGATCCACAGGGGAACGGCGAGGGCTTGCCGCCCGGTGCTGATGCCCCGGGCGAGCGGGACCACACTCGGCCAGGGCATGTCGATGGCGGCCGGCGTGGCGACGGAGGCCAGTCCGTCGACCTTGGCCACCGTGACCTGGGCAGGGCCCGACCGCCAGTACAGGTGCCGGGAGCGCGCGCTGGTGGCCGCGCCGCGGCTCAGGACGGGCTCGACCTGCGCGCCGAGGTGCACGGCGTGGTATCGCGCGAGGAGCTTGCCGGTCGGCCCTGGGGTGAGTTGGTCCAGGTAGAGGTCGAAGCCCTCGGCGGCGCGGTGCAGCCAGGGAAACACCGCGCCGGAGGCGTTGGCCACGAGCTTGTCGTAGTACGCCGTCCCGCCTACGGGGCGCGGGGGCGCCAGGCGCACGGTCTTGGCCGGAAACGTCGCGATGTCCTCGCGCTCGCCCGCCAGCACCGTCACCGACCACGTCCCGCCGGCGAAGCCCGCCGACGAGGGGATCTCCAGCCTCACCGACCGGCGCGAGCCCGCCGGGATGCTCCAATCCCCCCCGGTGTCGAATGAGGGTGGGGTGTTGAAGCGCTCTGTCACGGCACCTGATGGCGACACAAGCTTGAAGTGCACGAGGTGGGGACGAGTGCCGAAGTCGGGTGATTTGAGCAGTTGGTCAGTGGGGTTCCGCACCTCGAGGTTCAGCACCACCGGGAAACCCTCGAGCGCCTCGTCTGCGAACTCGGCCCGTGCCACGAGGCCGCTTGCGAACGTGGTCTCCACCCCTGCGGGCCGGCTCACGTCTGGCGCGTTGACGCCGGGACGCGGGGTGTCCGGGGCCGGCCGACTGCCGGCGGGAGCGCGCGGGGCCTCCGCCGAGGCGGGGGTGGCGCTCGGCTCGGCGCCCGTTGCTGGCTGCCCCGAGTCGCCGCAGGCGGCCAGGATCGCGAGGAGGGTGAGCACCGGGAGCCGTCCTGGAAGCATCGGCCGCCGTATCTCAGCCAGCCGACGCCCGCGCCCACGCCAACGCGCCGGCGCGGTCACTGAACTTGCCGAGGAGTTGTGCCTCGCGGGCCCGTGCGAGCCAGCCGCCCAGTTCCGGCCCGCGGGGTACGCCAAGGGCGATCCCGTCGCCCCCGTTGAGCAGCGCGGGGAGGGGCGCGTTCAGCACGCCCAAAGCCTCTGCCCGGTCGCGGAGGCTGGGGTCGTTGACGAGGGCGGCGAACTGCTCGAGGTCGACGCTCTCCGCGAGGCGGCGGGCACGGGTGTCGGCGTCAGATTCCGCTGGAACCTGGTCCCGCGCGCGGATGAGCGCGGTGGCCTGCTTCCGGACGTCCACCCCCTGCCACCGGTACAGGTGCAGGCGGTCGAGCACGCTCGTCAGCTCGTCTTCGTCGCGACAGGCGCCGGCGAGCAGCAGCGCTAGCCTCCGGGCCTCCGGCGCGAGTCGCACGGCGGCAAGCCGATCCAGGTCCGGAGGGTGCGCGCGATCCCACGCCGGCAGGACCTGCGCCCACATGCCGAGTTGGTGCGCGACGATCCAGCCGGCGGCCGGCGACGCGCCCCACAACAGCAGCTTCTCCACCTCGCCGAGCACGCGTTCGGGCGGGAGCTCCCCGAGGGGCGCGCGCCGGCACAATGCGGCCAGTTCCGGGTCGACGGCGAACCGAAGCCGGGCAGCGAACTGCGCCACGCGCAGCGCTCGCAGGGGGTCTTCGCCGAACGTGGTTGGATCCACGGCTCGCATGAGCTTGTTCTGGATGTCGCCCACCCCCCCGAACGGATCCTCGACCTTGCCCTCGAGAGGGTCGTAGGCGATGGCGTTCATCGTCAGGTCACGACGGCGAGCCGCCTGCCGGATGTCAAGCCCAGGGTCCGATTCCGCGGCGATGCCGCGGTGCCCCGGTCCCACCTTGCTGTCGCGTCGCGGCAGCGCGACGTCGACCTCCACATTCCCGCATTTCACCTTGAAGACGCCAAAGCTCCGTCCCACCTCGTTCACTCGGCCGTGGCGGCTGAGAAGCTCACGCAGGGCGGTCGCGGCAAGTCCGTGCACCTCGACGTCCAGGTCGTGGGTCGGTTCCCCACGCAACGCGTCGCGAACGCAGCCGCCCACGAGGAGTGCCCAGCCGCCCGACGCGCGGATTCCCTGGAAGATCGCGCGGAGTGGAGGCGGGAGCTCGATCGGCAACACCCGCGGCACCTAATCCGCGCTCGCCCACGGCAGTTGGTGTTAGGAACCGCCCATGTGGATGACCCTGGCCCTCGTCGCGACCGCCACTGCCGTTCCCGGTCCAAGCGTTCACTTGGGCGACGCCGCGCTGATGTTTGCGCTCCCGGCGCTCAACGAGGACGCGGCCCTTCGTGCGGTGGCGCGCCCGACGGTGGCGCTGAGCGACTTCACCGGGGTCACGCCGGCCTTCCCGGCCCAGGTTGTCGCCGTCCACTTCCTCCGGCGTGGCGGCGGCGACGAGCAGTTGCAGGCCCTCGGGCGGCTGCACAAGCGGTACGCCGCGAAGAACGTCCGGGTCCTCGCCATCGTCGTGGGGGAAGACGCGATCGCCTCCGTCTCCGACTGGGTCCAGGGCCAGCGACTGGAATTCCCAGTTCTCAACGATGCGCACGGGATCGTGGCCTCGCGGTACGGGGTCGGGAGTTTCCCGATGACTTTCGTCGTGGACGGGCAGGGCGACGTCTTGGCCATCGGGCAAGCGACATCGCAACTGGAGACCGACCTCGAGTCCGTGATTTCCCCGCTTCTCACCCGCTAGCCCGTCGATTCGCGGCGAGCTGTATCGCCCCGGGACGGGCGCCGAGTGCGCAGTGCGAGCCGGGACGGCGCGATCCCTAGCCGGACTCCGTCAGGGCGCTCGCGTTCGGCTCCTTCGAAGTCGGCAAGTTTGTCACGCCGCGCGCGTCGTGCGTCTCCGCCGACTCGGGGACGGCTGCGATGATGACGGAGATGTTGTCCTTGCCGCCGCCCAGGTGCGCCGCACGGACAAGTTCGCGCACCGCCACGCGGTTCTCGTCGTGCTGCACGAGCAAGGTCTCCATCTCTGCGTCGTCGACCTCGCCCCAGAGACCGTCAGAGCAGATCATCAGCCGATCCTGCGGCTCGACGTCCACGCGGAAGATGTCGATGTCCACGTTCCGCTCGGTGCCGACCGTTCGGAGAAGAATGTTGCTGTGCGGGTGGTGCCGGGCTTCCTCGGCCGTCAGGCGGTTTTGTTCTACCATCCGGGCCACGAGGGAGTGGTCGCGCGTCACCTGGTGGAGCGTACCGTTGCGGACCAGGTACCCGCGTGAGTCCCCGACGTTGGCGAAAAGAGCAACCCGGTCGTCGACCAGCATGCAGGCCACCAGCGTGGTCCCCATGTCGTTGCCTCGGGCCTCGGCGTTTCCCTTGATCGTGTTGTTCGCGGTCTGGAAAGCCTCGTCCAGAATCGCCTCGATGGCGTCGACCGACGGGCGCGGGCTCACGTCGAGCTTTTGCCGAGCGACCTGGATCATCGTCTCCACCGCGAGCTTACTCGCCACTTCCCCGCAATCGTGACCGCCCATTCCGTCGGCCACTACGAAGAGCTCGACCCCAGGGGTAAGCCGACTCCATCCCCAGTTGTCTTCATTCAAGGCACGTTGTAGCCCGACGTCCGTCATGCCCGCGTGACGCGTGGCGACGTGCTGGCGCTGATGGCCGGCCTCGATTTGGAGCGCGCGACCAAACTCCGCAGGCGACGCGAACGCCCCGCGTTCGGCTTCGAGGAAGAACTGCTGCCACTCTTGCTCCTCAACCGGCGTGTAGCGCCGGAGGATCTCGCCGAGCTGCATGACCACCGGCCGGGTTTCCTCGGCGTCGAGCGGGCCTTCGGCCACGCCCACGACTTCGGGATCGAACAGCATCACGTCGCCGGAGGGGCGGAGGAGGAAGTTAGAGCGGTTGAGCCAGCCGAGTCGCACGCCGTTGTAGCTGAGCATGCCGAGCATGCCGCACGCACGCTGCGCGAAGCGGACCGCCTTGGCCAGGGGCAGGGGGGCGGCCTCGTCCAGAAGGAAGGTCTCACCGTTGTAGGGAACGACCGAGCACAACTGGTTGGGGTGCTCGTCGGGCCACGGGAAGACGTCGCAGGGGGAGAGGAACGCGGGATGCGCGATTTGCCGCTGGAAGAACTGGGTGTAGGCCTCGAAAAGTGTGCGATCCCAGCGGGACGAGAGCAGGAACCTCCGCACTGCCAACGAGCACCCGCAAGCTTCGCAATTGCCGTGGTTGTGCTTGTTGTCCTCGTGGCCGCACTCCCAGCACCGCCGCGTTGGCCTGTCTGGCCGGTGGTCGTTCACCAGGTAGAACATCCGGCCTTCGCTGAGGCGAACCAGCCCTTCTACCCGGTAGTAGTCGGAAACGCTGCTTCCCGGGGGGAAGCTCGACGGGCGGGCTCGCGTGCCGCTGGCCATTCCGCCGACGTAACCGCAGGGGCCGTCCAGCGGCGACCCCTGGGTGGGTGATCGTGCACGTGACCGCGCCAAGGTCCGAGGGGGCGGCGCCGTCGCCGGCCGCATAGGGCGCGCCGCATGACCTGTACTGCGCCGTTCACGCTCGAGGGAGGGAACCCCGCGGGAGCCCGGGCCGGAACCCTCCGAGTCCCCCGTGGCCTAGTTCAAACACCGGTATTCATGCCCGTCGGCACGCAGGGCGCGATTCGAACCCTTTCGCCCCTGCACCTGTCCCAAACGGGGGCGCAGGTGATCCTGGCGAACACCTACCACCTGAGTCAGCGCCCCGGTGAGGAGATCGTCAAGCGCGCCGGCGGCCTCCATCGCTTCATGGGGGTCGAGTTGCCGATCCTGACCGACTCCGGCGGCTTCCAGGTGTTCTCGCTCGAGCACAAGGAACTCACCGAGGAGGGTGTCTCCTTCCAGTACGAAGTCGACGGGAGGCGCACTTTCCTGTCGCCGGAGCGCTCAATGGAGATCCAGCAGGCGCTGGGGTCGGACATCGCGATGGTGTTTGACGAGTGCCTCCCGTTTGGCGCGGACCGGCGGTACGCCGAGCAAAGCGTGGAGCGGACGAGCCGGTGGGAGCGGCGAAGCAAGGCGGCGCATACCAAGGAGGACCAGTGCCTGTTTGGTATCGTCCAGGGAGGCTTCTGGTCGGACCTCCGGCGGAGGAGTGCCGAGCAGATCCAGGACATCGGTTTCGACGGTATCGCCATCGGGGGTTTATCGGTGGGGGAAGGGCACGCGAAGATGTGCGAAGTTCTGGACTGGACGACCCCGCACCTGGATCCCAGCCTCGCAAGGTACTTGATGGGGGTGGGACGACCCTTGGACCTGGTCGAGGGCGTTGCCCGAGGCATCGACATGTTCGACTGCGTGATCCCCACCCGGCACGCGCGGAGTGGGACGCTGTACACGTCGGCTGGGCGGATTCGGCTCACCGACCAGCGATACCGCCGGGACATGTATGCGCCCGACACGTCGTGCCGTTGCTACACGTGCACCCATTTCACCCGGGCCTACCTGCACCACTTGTTCCGGGTGGGCGAGGTGCTCGCCGCGACCCTCTCGACCATTCACAACGTGCACTGGTACGGCGCCTTCATGGCGAGGATGCGCGTTTCGATCGTGGACGGCACTTTCGAGAACTTTCGTGCTTGGGTAGCCAAGACCTACCCGGAGGACCCCGCTCCCCGCCCGGTGGCCGGGGTGGTAGCGGGGAGCAAGAAGCCCTCCAGTCGGCCTCGTGGCCGCCGGTCGTCAACCGAGTAGCCACCACGCCAGCGCACTCAGCGCGAGGAGCAGCAGCGCGAGCCACCGCGCCGCCCGCAGGGTGCGGTCAGTGGCGAGGGTCCAGCTGCCGGTGAGTGCTTCGCGCGACTGGTTCCCGGTGCTGGTTCGCTCCTCGCCGCCGTTCCTCAGCGCGTCGACTTGCGTGGCGGTGTCGTCGGACTCCGGCCGAGGAGGTGCCTGGAAGGGGGGGGCCGCCCGCAACGCGCGGTGGACCCCTGCCGTCCCTCCTGCGGGCGCCGCGAGTGAGGGGAGCGCGTCGGGAGGCTCGTCCGCGATGCGGGCTTTCAGTGGCGGGCACGGTGCCGCGCTCTCCGGCGCGCCGGTGCCCTCCTCGATGCTCGAGGAGATCCAGGTGAGGGCGGCCGTCCGCTGCTGTTCTGCCGTCGCCTCTTCCGTCGCGATACCTGTTTGTTCGCCGGTCACGGAGCGGTCGACCTCGACGTCGAACAGCCCGGCGGCGTCTCGATCCGGCCCTACTTGGATGCCCACCTCGTCCAGCGACAACTCCACGTCGACCGTCACCACGTCTCCGGTGGGGGGCGCGTCGCACTCGGTGGGTTCGCACCAGATCGCTGCTCCGTCGCTCATGCCCAGCCATGACGCGTGGGCCGGCGCGTCGTCGCCGAAGAGTCGCAGCACGCGCCCGTCGGCGGTGCGGACCACCGCCGGGAAGCAGCCGTGCCCCTCCCGGCGGAGGACGTCGCAACTCAGCGTGGCCACGAGTCGTCCACGAAGGTCGGTGGCGGTGCGGGGCTGTCGTGCAGCCTGAACGAGCTGAGAATCGCGTCCCAGCCCTGGGTCGCGTCGTCCAGCTCGCTGGGCGGGGCGTGCAGGGCGAGTTCGGCGAGTCGCGCGTCGCCCCGCACCAGGATCATCGTGTAGCCCACGGTCGCCGTTCGCCACCGCCGAAGGCCGGTAACCGCACAGCCACGCCGGTCGTCCACCACCAGTTCGTGCTCGGCCACGATCACGCTCGCCACCCCCAGGTGGCGGCCCCACGACAGCGCCCTCACGGATGCCAGGACGCTCAACGGCAGGCGCCGGGCTTTCCCCCGGTTGGGCTCTACTCGAATGCTCACGGCCGCGCCCCCGCGCCGAATCGTGAGGTTGTGGGTGTTTAGCCAACGGTAGTTCCGCGAAACTTCCCACGCGGCCGGAACCTGGACCTCGAATGCCGTCGCTGCGCCGGGACGCCACGCCGCCGGGCAAGCCAGCAGGCCGGCGATGGTGAACGCGAGCCACATCGCCCGATCCTACCTGGTCGCGCGGGAGGACCGGTGGCTGCCCTACGCGAGCCGGAGGGGATACTCTCACATCAGCCTCCCTTCCCGTCCCGTGGGTGATGCCGTGTCGCGACTCGTTTTTTACCGTGGCTCTCCGCTGGACCCTTCCGATGCCGTGATTTCCTGGCACCTGCCGCTCGGGCGGACGCGGATCGGGCGGACTGACGACTGCGACATCGTCCTTCCCGACGACGACGTGAGCCGCTCCCACGCCATCATCGACAACGACGGCGATGTCGCGACGATTATCGACCGATCGCTCAACGGCACCTGGGTCAACGGAGTCAGCGTGAAGCGGCACATCCTTGCGCACCGCGATGTCGTGCGGATGGGTTCGTTCTACGCCGTGGTGGATGCCCGGGTTGACGACGCGCCCACGGAGCGGGCCCAGCCCGAGCGCCCCCACGAGGAGTTGATCTACGCGGGCGACGGCGTCGCGGTGAACGAGGCTTGGCTGGTCGTGAGCCGTGGTCCGGACGCGGGCAAGCGCATCAAGCTGCGCAGCGGCCAGTTCGGGGTGGGCGGGGAGGGAAGTGACGTGGTGATCGTCGACGCCAAGCTCGTCGCGAACCACGTCCGAGTGAAGCTGATCCACGGACGGACCATCATCGAGCCCGGGAAGGGCGGCTTTGACGTCGGCGGCGTTCGGGTCCGCAGTGCGTACCCGGTTTTCGCGACTGAGGAGGTGGCGCTCGGCGACACCGCGTTCCGCGTGGAGTGGGTCGAGCGGCACGACCGGCCCCAGGCCGACCAGTTTGGCGAGATGGTTGCCACGTCCTCCACCATGCGGCAGATCTTCGGTGCTCTCCGTCGAGTCGCCGCGCACCACGCCCCCGTCCTGATCGTCGGGGAGTCCGGCACTGGGAAGGAACTCGCCGCCCGCGCCATCCACGACGCGTCGCCCCGGGCCGGGACTCCGTTCGTGCCGATCAACTGTGGGGCCATCGCCGCCAACTTGTTCGAGTCGGAGTTGTTCGGCCACGAGAAGGGCGCGTTCACGGGCGCGACTGAGCGCAAGGACGGCGCCTTCCAGCGCGCGAATGGCGGCACCCTGTTCCTCGACGAGGTGG
>CAYHRZ010000042.1:0-3871 GCA_964359125.1 uncultured Klebsiella sp.
TGCGCCGGCAGTTCCGGCCAGGCGACGGCCGTGGTGTCGAGGGTGCCGGACAACGCGGCCACGAACGCGTCCCGGAACGGCGACGCTTCCAGCCGCGCCGCCCAGGCCGCGCGCCGCGCCGCGCGCTGGCCGTCGCGGGCACGGAAGAAGTCGACCGCCGCCTGCGGCACCGCGAAGCTCACCTCGGGATCCAGCCCCAGGCGGGCCTTGGTGAGCTTGACTTCGTCGACGCCCAGCGGCGCGCCGTGGGCGGAGGACTTCCCCTCCTTGTTGGGAGACCCGAAGCCGATGCGGGTGCGCGCGCAGATGAGCGACGGGCGGGCGGTCTCGGCGCGAGCTGCCGCGACCGCGGCCTCGACGGCCCGGGGGTCGTGACCGTCGACCCGCTGCACGTGCCAACCCATCGCCGCGAACTTCCCGGGGACGTCTTCGGAGAAGCTGAGCGAGGTGCTCCCGTCGATGGTGATGCCGTTGTCGTCGTAGACCAGCACCAGTCGGCCGAGGCCGAGGTGGCCCGCCAGGGAGGCGGCTTCCATCGCCACGCCTTCCATCAAGTCGCCGTCGCCGCAGGTTGCCCAGGTGTAGTGGTCCACCAACTCCGCGCCAAAGCGTGCGCGCTGGTGGGCCTCCGCGAGGGCCATCCCCACGGCCATCGCGATCCCCTGCCCCAGGGGGCCGGTGGTGCACTCGATCCCGGGCGCCTCCCCGAACTCGGGGTGCCCCGCGGTCTTGCTGCCCCACTGGCGGAACTGCTTGAGGTCGTCGAGGGTCAGCGACTGCCCGGTGAGAAACAAGACCGAGTACAACAGCATGGAGCCGTGTCCGCCCGAGAGCACGAAGCGGTCACGGTCGGGCCAGGCCGGATCCGCCGCGTCGTAGCTGATGAACTGGCTCCAGAGGACCGTGGCCACGTCGGCCATCCCCAGCGGCATGCCCGGGTGGCCCGAGTTTGCGGCCTGGACCGCGTCGATCGCGAGGCCACGAATGGTATTTGCGGCGAGCGTCTCGGACATGCGCGAACCCGGGGAGGTCGGCCGCCTAACTCACCGCCTCCGGCCGGCGCGAGGCGCGAGGTAGGATCGCGCGATGCCCACGTCCACCAAGGCCCCCGCGTCGCCCGCGCCCCTTCGCCGCAACCGGTCGGCCGCGCCCCCGCGTCTCCGCACGCGCGGGGCCTGGGCCCAACTGCGCGGCATCGGCGCGGCGGAGCGACAGCGCCTACTGTCGTTCTCCACCGAGGTGCAATTCGCGGCGGACTCCCTGATCATCAGCCCCACCGCGCCGGTCGCGGCGTGCAGCCTGCTCTGGATCCAGGAGGGGGAGGTGGCGCTCTGCGACGTACTCCGCAGCGGCTTCCTGAGCATCCCGGTGTACCTGCCCGAGGGCGCGGTGATCGGGGAGGCCGCGGTGGTACCCGACGTGGCGCCCCGGGTGGAGGCCCGCGCCGCGACGGCGGTCACCGTGCAGGCGATCCCCCCGGAACGGCTACAGGCCGCGCTCGCGGCGGTGCCCGACCTCGTGGACGCGTGTCGCGAGTTGGCGCACCTCCGCCGTCACCGGGTGGAGATGGTCCGCTCGCTGCGCCACCTGCCGCTCCTGGCCCAGGGCAGCGTCGCCTCGCTCCTCCCGCTGGCCACCAACACCCACCTTCGCACACTCACGTCGGGACAGAAGGTGTTCGAACAGGGCGCACCCACCGAGGGAATCTACTTCGTCGCCCGGGGACGGATCGAACTCACGGAAGGCATGGAGCGTCGGCGGGTGGCCGCGCGCGGGCCGGGTCAGTTCTTCGGCAACCTCGGTCTGGTGGGCGGGGGCGCCGAGACCTACGGGGCGCACGCCGCCACCCCCTCGGAGATCCTGAAAATCCCAACAGACACGCTCATGCAACGCCTCGCGGTCTCCGCGGGCTTTCGCCGGGCGGCTGGCGGCATGGGGATCACCACGTCGACGGGCGACACCATCCTGGCCTCGGAGTACACCCAGGTGCTCGCCTTCCGCTCCACCCGAAACGTCGACGAGCGCAACGCCCTGCTGCTGCTCGGCAAGTACTTGGCACAGCACTACCGCGACGACGTGGTGGTGGTGGAGATCGACCCGGGGGCCCCCAGCGAGCCGGTCGTGCGCGCACCCGACGACGCCGGCACCTTCCAACACCTGAAGTTACCGCTCACCCCCGACGAGGCCGGCCTCGCCCTCTTGCGGCGCCTCGTCGAGCGGCTCCACGGCTACGAGTACTGCCTCCTCGTGCTGCCCCGCGAGGACTCGCGGTGGATCCGTGCCCTGCAACCCGCCTTGTCCAGGGTGCTCTTCCTCACGCCCGACACGCTCGGGAAGCCGATGGCGGAACTGGAGGACTGCCGCGTGACGTGGTGCGCCGACCTCAGGCGGGACGGGCGCGACACGGGTCCGGCCGACCGGCCCGGCGTGGTACGCCTGGACCTCGACTTCTGCGAGTCGGTGCCCCCGCGTTGCGAGTTGGAGGACCTCACCGAGGCACAGCGCGACACCATCGGGCGGTGGGCGCGGGCCACCTCGGACCGGCGCATCGGTATCGGCCTCGGCGGCGGTGGCGCCTGGGGCTACGCCCACGTTCCCCTGCTCCGGCGAATCCACGAGGCGAAGATCCCGATCGACCTGGTGGCGGGGGCGAGCTTCGGGGCCCTCGCGGGCGCCTTCTGGTGCGCGCAGGGCATCGCGGGGCTGGAGAAGCTGGTCGACCTCGGCTCCCGGGTGTCGCTCACGGCGGGCCTGAGCATGCTGTCCAGCAGCGCGATGGCCACGTTCGTCAACAAGTCGCTGGACTACGCGCAGATGGCGAACCTGCCGACCCCTTTTTACGCGGTGGCCACCGACGTGAGCCAGTGTCGGCAGGCCATCATCTCCACGGGGAGCATCGGCGAGGCGGTACGGGCGTCGAGCGCGTTCCCGGGCATCACGACGCCGGTCCTCGGCGAGAACTACCGCCACGTCGACGGCGGCATCATCCAGAACGTCCCGGTCGACGCGCTGGTGGTCCAGCGCGCCGACATCGTGCTGGCCAGCAACATCGTCGCGCGGCCGGAGGTCGAACCGGCCGGGGGTCGGGCCGTGCGGGTGGCGCGCCTAGCCGCCCGACCCCTGCCCCGGGCGATCCGCCATTTCTTGCGTGAGTTCAACCCCGTCGGCCGCCTGCGCGACCTCGACCGCTCCTCGCTCATCCTGATGCACACGGCCGGCGACACCGGTTCCTGGTCGGCGGACCTGCACTTCGAAAGCGTGCCCTCGAAGTACGGCATGGGCGACTTCGGCGAAGGTCGCCACATCGCAGCGGAAAACGAGGGGGTCGCGGAGCAGTTCGTCGGCCAGTTGCAGCACCGCTGGGACGAGTTGGTGCGCGGGCGCGGGCACCACCGCTGAGCCGACGGTCGCGCGCGGCGCGCTCCCAGTGCGGCGGGCGTGTTAGCCGCGCGCCCCCCGGAGCACCCCATGGCCGACACCGCCATCACGCCGCGCGAGAAAGATTATTCCCAGTGGTACCTGGACGTCATCGCCCAGGCCGAACTGGCCGACTACTCGCCCGTGAAGGGCTCGATGGTGCTCCGGCCCCACGGCTACGCGATCTGGGACGGCATGCGCCAGGACCTCGACGCCCGGTTCCGTGCCACCGGCCACGTCAACGCCTACTTCCCCCTGTTCATCCCGGTTTCCTTCTTGTCCAAGGAGGCGGAACACGTGGAGGGCTTCGCCAAGGAGTGTGCGGTCGTCACGCACCACCGTCTCCGGGCGGCGGCGGGGGGGGGCGTGGAGCCGGACCCGGAGAGCAAGCTGGAAGAACCGCTCGTGGTGCGACCCACCAGCGAGACCATCATCTGGCACATGTACGGCAAGT
>CAYHRZ010000042.1:3881-18492 GCA_964359125.1 uncultured Klebsiella sp.
CCACCGCGACCTGCCCATCCTCATCAACCAGTGGGCCAACGTCGTGCGCTGGGAGATGAAGACGCGACCCTTCCTGCGCACCACCGAGTTCCTCTGGCAAGAGGGGCACACCGCCCACGCCACCGCGGAGGAAGCGGTGGCCGAGACGCGGCAGATGCTCGACGTGTACGCGGACTTTGCCGAGCAGGTGATGGCGGTGCCGGTCGTGCGCGGGGTCAAATCCGCCTCCGAACGCTTCGCGGGGGCCGTCGACACCTACTGCATCGAGGCGATGATGCAGAACGGGTGGGCGCTGCAGGCGGGCACGTCCCACTTCCTGGGCCAGAACTTCGCCCGCGCCTTCGACGTCACCTTCCAGGCGGAGTCCGGCGCCCGGGACTACGTGTGGGCCACGTCCTGGGGCGTGTCGACCCGCCTCGTCGGGGCCCTCATCATGGCCCACAGCGACGACACCGGCCTCGTCCTGCCGCCGAAGCTGGCCCCGGTGCAGGTGGTGATCATCCCGATCTGGCGGGGTGACGCCGAGAAAGCCCAAGTGCTGGCCTTCGCCGAGAAGGTGGACAAGCTGCTCTGCGGGCCGGTCCGTGTGAAACTCGACGCCCGCGACAGCATGAAACCGGGCGCCAAGTACTTCGAGTGGGAGCGCAAGGGCGTGCCGCTACGCCTGGAGATCGGTCCCCGCGACGTGGCCAACAACAGCGTTTTCGCGGCGCCGCGCACCGGTGGCGGCAAGTTCGGAATCCCGGTGGACGACGCGCTCTGCGCCACGGTGCTGGCGAAGCTCGACGAGATCCAGGCCACGCTCCACGCCCGCGCCGCGGAGCGCCTGGCCACGCGCTCCTTCCGCGTCGCCACCTACGACGAGTTCCGCGAGCGCATCGAGGGCGGCGGCTTCTTCACGGTGAACTGGTGCGACGACGCCGCGAACGAGGCGAAGATCAAGGAAGAAACCAAGGCCACCATCCGCTGCTACCCGCTCGACGCAGGCGCCCCGGACGGGCCGTGTTTCTACTCCGGCCGCCCCGCCACGCACGTGGCGGTGTTTGCGCGGGCGTACTGAGCACCCGCGTTAGCTTCCGGCGCCGATGAGCGCCCACATCTCCGTCCGCGACCTGCCGCGCGTGCGCGACGTCGCGCTCACCCTCGCCTCCCACGGCTTCGGCGAGTTGGCCCGCATTCTCGGGATCGACACCGCGACGAGTAGCTCCGACAAGCCCTTCGCCATGCGTGTGCGCCTGGCGCTGGCCGATCTCGGCACCACCTACATCAAACTTGGTCAGGTGCTGTCGGTTCGACCCGACATCCTCCCCAAGCCGCTGCTCGACGAGCTGGCCAACCTGCAAGACAACGCGCCGGTGGTCCCCTTCGAGCAGGTGCGCACGATGTTGGAATCGGAGCTCGGGAGGCCGTTGGAGCAGGTCTTCGGCACCTTCGACCCGGTGCCGCTGGCCAGCGCCTCGATCGCCCAGGTGCACGGGGCCACGCTGCACGACGGCACCGAGGTGGCGGTGAAGGTGCAGCGCCCGGGCATCGAGGTCACGCTGCAGTCCGACCTCCACATCCTCTACACGCTGGCCCGGCTGGTGGAGGGGCAGGTGCAGGTCCCCGGGCTCTACACCCCGGTCGAGATCGTCCAGGAGTTCGAGCAGGCCATCTCGACGGAACTAGACTTCATCCAGGAGTCCCGGGCGGCCATTCGGTTCAAGGGGAACCACGAGGGGATCACCGGGGTGAAGATTCCCGCGATCCACAAGGAACTCTGCACCCGGCGGGTGCTGGTGATGGAGCGGATCCACGGCCGGAAGCTCAACGCCGTCGAAGCGGGCAGCGACGAGGGCCGGGAGGCCATGCGGAAGTTCATCGAGAGCTGGTACTTCCAGCTGTTCGAGCACGGTTTCTTCCATGGCGACCCACACCCCGGCAACATCATGGTCCTCGGGACGGGGCACATCTGCTTCCTCGACTTCGGCCTCACCGGCACCCTCACCGGCGAGATGCAGGACGTGATGACCAACATCTTCGCGGGCCTGGTGTTCCGCGACGCCGAGATGGTTGCGATGGCGGTCTACCGGGCAGGCGCCACCGCCGAGCGGGTGGACCTCAAGGCCTTTCGCGGCGAGATCGAGCGGCTGATGGCCAAGTACCACGGCGCTTCCCTCAGCGACCTAAGCACCCGGGGATCGCTCACCGAGTTCATCGAGGTCGCGACGAAGTACCGGATACAGCTCCCCCGGGAGTTCGCGGTGGTCGCCCGCGCCGGCAGCATCGTAGACGGCATCGCCAAGCGGTTGTTGCCCAACGACGACATCGTCGAGGAGGTGCGGCCCTGGGCACAGCGGCTGGTGCAGAAACGCTTCGGCCCCGAGCGCATCAGCGCCGACGCCATCCGCGTTTTCCAGCAAGCTCAGGCCGCCTTCCGCGACCTGCCGACGCAGGCCAACCAGCTACTCCTGGACCTCGAGCGGGGGCGGGTGTCGGTCACGGCGAGGGATCCCGACGCAGAAGCCCTGCGACTCGAGATTCGCCACGCCGCCGTCCGCATCTCGCTCGCGCTCTGTGCGCTCGCGCTCTCGGTGAGCGGGACCATGCTGGTCGGGACCTGGGCGCCGGAGCCCTTCGGCATCCCGATCTGGCCCTTTTTCGGCTTTCTCACCAACCTGGTGGCGCTGGGCATGTTTTTCGGCCTCGTGATGCACTGGCTGTTCGCGGCGCGGATTCACCCGCGGGAGTGGGTGCGACGCCGCGGCGCCGGCTTTCGTTTCTTCTTTGGCGGTCGGGCCTGCTAGTCACGTTGTCCGCACCCCCCCTGCCGTGGTACCGTCAAGAGGTAGAGCTACGGGAGTCATCGCGTGACCGGATCGCAGCAGCAACTCCGCCAGGGCGACGTCGTCGCGAAAAAGTACGAGATCGACGCGCTTGTCGGCGAAGGGCCTATCGGCACCACGTACACCGCGCGTAATCTCTCGAGCGGTAAGAAAGTGGCGTTGAAGGTGATCCACGGCCCAAGTGTGGGTATGGCCGTGGCCCAGGGCGTGGTCCAGCGGATTCAAGCCGCGAGGGCCGACGCGCTGGTGCCCGTGCTCGACTCGGGCGAGCACGCGGGCCAACTTTTTGTGGTGTCGGAGGTGTTCGAGGGCGAAACGCTCCGCCGCATGCTCGACAGCTACGCCGGCGAGAGAAAAAGTTTCAGCTTGCAGGAAGCCTGCCAGATCGTGGTGCGGGTCCTCGAAGCGGTGGAGGCGGCGCACGCCGCAGGCCTCGTGCACCGGCAAATCAAGCCTGCCAACGTCCTGGTGCAGAGCCGGGCCGTCGGGCCGGGCCAGGGCAAGATGGTCCGCACCATCAAGCTCAACACGCTCGGTTTCTCCGAGTTGATCCAGCCCGCCACCCTCGAGGAGCGGCTCGCCGACGGCGTCGACCGCAAGTACATGGCGCCCGAGTTGTCGAGCCCGGCCTCGGGCGGGACCATCCAGAGCGACCTCTACAGCGTCGGCGTGATCTTCTACGAGTTGTTGTGCGGACAGCCCCCGATGGGCACCTACTTGTCGCCCACGCAGATCCGCGACGACCTGCCGAAGCACGTCGACGACATCGTCGACATCGCGCTCGGCGGCCAGGCGGAGGATCGGTATCCCTCCGCCCGCGACATGATCAACGACATCCAGCGCGCCTTCACCGACGACGACAAGCCGTCCGCGCGCCTCCCAGTCCGGACGGTCGCGATGATCGTGGGCGGCAGCGTCATGGCCCTGCTGGCGCTGGGCGCGTTCCTGGTCCTCAACGACCCCGCCGAGAAGGCTGCCCGGGCCGACCAGGCCCAGAGGGCGCGGATCATCAAGGAAAACCCGGTGAACGCCGCGCTCCAGGAAGCGAAGGCGAAGGGCCACACGAACACCGTGTTCATCCCGGAAGGCACGTTCATCCGGGGCCGGATGCGCGGCGAGTCGCCGCAGGTCGTCCAGGCCACCGAGCCCGAGGCGGTCGAGGAAAAGGTCGCTGGGTTCTACATCGACATGTTCGAGTGGCCCAACGAGCTGGGCGGGAACCCGCCCGTCCGCGTGAAGTACGACGACGCCGCTGCGCTCTGCGCGAGCAAGGGCAAGCGCCTCTGCACCGCCGTCGAGTGGGAACGGGCGTGCAAGGGACCGGAGATGCAGGTGTACGGCTACGGCGACACCTTCAACGCCGACACGTGCGGCACCAGGCCCGGCGGCGACGTGAACAACGACGGGCAGTTGGACCGCGCCTCGGGGAGCATGGAAAAGTGCCGGTCGGGCTGGGGCGTGTACGACCTCTCCGGCGGCGCCTACGAGTGGACGTCGAGCGCCGGGAGAAACGGCAAGTTCCGGGTGCTCAAAGGCGGGAAGTTGAGCGAGGCGCCGGCGTCGGGATCGCGTTGCGCCTACGGCCTGGACCAGAATCCCACGCTCGCCGATGCCTCCATCTCCTTCCGCTGCTGCATGGACGACGGTGCCGCACCGGACGCCGCGCCGCCCGATCCTGCCGCGCCCGCCGACCCCGCCGCGCCGGTGGCCGCCGCCGCGCCGGCCGCGCCGACGCCCTAGGGCCTACGACAGTCGGTCGGCCAGCAAACCACCGGCCCGCAGTGCCATCGCCATGATTGTCCACTGGGGGTTCACGCCCGGCGAAGCCGGGAAGCTCGAGCCGTCTACCAGGTAGAGGCCGGGCAGGTCGTGGCACTCGTGGTCGGCGCCCACCACCGACCGCTCCGGCTCCGTGCCCATTCGGCAGGTGCCAACCGGGTGGTAGGCGGTGAGGTCGAAGTGCCGGGCGGCGAGGCGAGCGGCGCCGAAACGACGCAGGTCGGCCGGGGAGCGAAGGCGCTCGTGGCCCATCGCCGGCTGGAGCACCTCCCGCGCGCCGGCGGCGAAGAACAGGCGAGCCAGCAGGCCGAGGCCGCGCTGCACCTGTCGACGCTCGCGGTCGCCCAGCCAGTACCTGACCCGCGGCTTGCCGCCTCGTCCCACCGAAACCCGGCCCAGCGAGCGGTCCTTCACCAGGAAGCCAAAGAGCAAGGTGTTCTGCGCGCGCTCGAGGGTGGCCGTCCACCGGGGGCCGAAGCCGGGGGTCATCGCGGCGGTGATCGGCAGGGGCAACGACGAGCCCTCGAACAACAGGCCCTCGGCGTGGAACTCGTCGATGCCGTAGCCCTGGGGCACGGCCTCGAAGGGGTTGACCGGCTCCTCGAAGACCCCCATCGACGCCGTGGCCGGGTGGATGCTGAGGTTGCGGCCGACCTGGCCCGAGCCGTTGGCGAGACCCTGCGCCAACAACAGCGCCGGCGTGTGAATGGCGCCGCACGACAGCACCACCGCCCGGGCGCGCACCCGGAGGCGCCCCCGGGCGGTGACCGCCTCCACGCCGACCGCCCGGCCGCCCTCCACCAGCACCCGGTCCACGCGGGCCCCCGTGGCGCAGGTGGCGCCGCTGGCCAGGGCCCGAGGCACGTACGACACGTTGGTCGAGCGCTTGGCGTCGGTGGGACAGCCAAAGGCGCACAGGCCCTGCCCGTCGCAACCGGGGGCGTTGCGCGCCAGGGGGTGGTGCGACCAGCCGAGGGCGTCGCAGCCACGCGCCACCAGGTTTCCCGCGGCGCCGATGGCGGCCGGCGACGAGGGTGCGATCTGCAGGTCGCGAGCGACGGCGTCGTAGAAGGGCGGCAGGACGGCGGCGAGATCCACGCCCGAGGCCGCGCCCCACTCGGCCAGGGTGTGCGCGGGCACCCGGAAGCAGGTGCCGGAGTTGATGGTCGTCGTCCCCCCGACCCCGCGGCCGAGGGGGACCGGCACGACGGTGTTGCCTAGCGCCAGGGTGGCGCCGCCGTCGCGGTACAGCCTCCTCATCATGTCGATCGGCTTCCCGTTGAAGTCGCGACGGGTGTGGTGCTGTCCCTCCTCGAGCAGCAAGACGCCCAGGCCCGCCTCCGCCAGCCGCGCCGCCAGCGGCGCACCGCCCGCGCCCGTGCCCACCACCACCACGTCGCACTCCACGTCGTCGCCCAGGAGGTCCGCACCGTCGACCACCGACGAGCGCCAGCGCCCGGGCTCGTCGGCCGGTGGCGGCGAGACCTCGTACCGACAACCGAGGGCCGCGTGTTGCCGGGGGTCGTCGAGGGCGGCCAGTTTCAGCGGCGACACGACGGCGCGCAGCAGGTTGCGCGTGGACTCGCGACGGTCCAGGGCTTCGAGCACCAGGAGGCGACGGCCCAGTGGCAACGACGCAAAGCGACGGCGTGTGGTTGCCAGGGCGTACGCGTCGACGGTGTAGGCCAGGGCGCGCCAGCCGGGGGCCAACGCGGGGTGGATGTCGCGCAGGCCGGCGTCGAGCCGGGCCACGGTGCCTTGGTCCGCGCCGAAGAGCCCCTGCCCGGGCGGGACGACGGTCTCGGCGAGCGCGGCGAAGAGGCTCATCGGGGACGGAAGGACAGGAGGAAAGTGGGAAGGTCGTGGAGGTCGAACCGGAGGTTGCCGCGGGCCAGCGGCGTGCCCTCGCTTCCGAGCAACTCCACCGGGAGTGTGGTCATCGACGCCAGCGGCCGGCGGAGCGAGAGCGTCTTTTCTCCCGCGATCAGCGTGCCGTCGGCGCCGCGCACCCGGTAGAGCAGGCTCCGCGGGCGGACCACCAGCACGCCCTCGCAGCGCGTGGACTGGGCACCCACCCGCAGCGTGCCCGCCAGCCGCAGGTAGCCTCTCCCCTCCCCCGCGGCGGCCACCGTGAACGACACCGTGAGGGGCTGTCCCCCGGCGTCGTGGAGGGTGCCCGCCATCGTCTCCGCGAAACGCAGCGCCACTAGATCACCTCCCCCTCGCCCGGCTCGGGGCGCAAGAACTCCAAGGCGCCGCAGTGCGGCGACGAGAGGTGGAAGGCCGCGCCGCGCCTCGGCTCCACTTCGACGAGGGTGTCGGCGAGCTTGCTGTTGAAGCAGTAGGCCAGGGTCCCGTCGGGGTTGCGGTAGCCGAGGCAGGCGCTGGGCACCTTCGCCGCGCTCATGCGCAGGCGGACCTCGCCGCTGGCGCCACGGACGCGCAGGGTCCACCGGTCGTCGCCGACCACCGGCTCCTGCCGCCAGAGGTCCACGACGTTGTCGAAACGGTACTCGGCGGTGCCGTGGCGGAGGACGAGGGCGCTGATCCACGGCGACAGGCGTGAGCCGAGGCGGATCTTGCCCGAGAAGGCCTCCACCATCGCCGGGACCTCGCCATCGAAGGTGCACTGTCCCCAGGCGTAGGCCGGGGCGTGCTCGCGGCCCCAGTTGTGGCCCTGCATGCCCGTCCACCCGCTCGCGTCCCAACGCTCGCCGAAGACGTCGATGGAGCCCCGGAAGTCGGCGAACGGCACCGGCGTCACCAACTTGGACTTGGGAAAGGGACCCGACAACATCCAGTCGAAGGGGAAGATGGAAAGCGACGCCCCCACGCCCGGCCGTGGGGCGTAGTCTAGGTTGAACGCGGCCTCGCCGCACCGACCCTCCACGTGACCGCCGTCCAGGTCCAGGCGGTAGCTGCCCGCCGACAAGGGCCACGCCGGGTCCGCGAAGGGCAGGGTGTCGCGGTGGCCGTACACGCGCGGGCCGTCGAAGGCGACGAACCACGTTTCCAGCACCGCGGGGCCCTGCAACGGCGCGAGCACCGTGAGCTTCACCCAAGCCGCCCGGGGTGCGGCGGGGTCGTTCAGCCGGAGGAAGTAGCTCTCCACGTGGCCGGGAGACCCCGCGTAGCGCAGGGCGTTCACGGCGCGGCCCGCAGCGGTGAGAGGGCGTGGGCCCGCATCGCCGCCGACGCGGCGGCCGGGTCGCGGGCGCGAACGGCAGCCACCACCGCCTCGTGGTGGACCAGGTTGAACGCGCCCCCCTCGTACATGGAGACGAAACGCTCGCGACCGGCGAGGTACACGTTGCGCACCACGTTCGCGAACAAGCCGAGCACGCGGTTGCCGGTGATCCCCACCAGGGCCTCGAAGAAGTCGTAGTCGAGTTCTTGGAGCCGGGCGGGCCGGCCCAGCGCCGCGCGCATCTCGCGCACGAGCCCCTCCAGCCGCGCCAGGGACGCCGGGTCCGCCTGGGTGGCCGCCTGCTCGGCCGACCACCCGAGGATCATCGCCCGACACTCGTGCAGGTCCCGCAGCACGGCGGGATCCACTTGCCCCCGCGCCGAGAACAGGTGGGGAACCAGCTCGATGCCCGCCGAGAGCAGGTACTCGCGGACGCGCGTGGCCCCGCCGTGGCGGACCTGCACCAGCCCCCAGGCCTCCAGTTGGCGCACCGCCTCCCGCACCGTGCTGCGGTTTGCGGCGTAGGTGGTAGCGAGATCCCGCTCTGACGGCAGCGCGTCGCCCGGCGACAGGCGCCCCCGCAGGATCGACGCCCGCAGCGACTCCGCGATGCGGTCGGCGACGGACTCTCGACGGGGTTCATCCATAACTGGTCCAACCAGTACCACGACGAGTAATCGCCCGCAAGTGATTGACAAGGCTTGACCGTCATGTGAGGCATGGGCAAGTGGTTGGACCAGTGAGCACAGGCCCGACCACTTGGAGGCCACGTGAACGCCCAGCGAAATCCCGAGCAGCACGCCCTCGACACCCTGCGACGGGGCTTTGGCCGCGACCCCTCACCCAGCCTCGCCGTGCGCCTCGACCGCTTGGAGCGCCTGGAACGCGCGCTGGTCGACAACGCGGAGGTCCTGGCGGAATGCGTGGACCAGGACTTTGGCGGGCGATCACGCCACGAGACGATGCTGGCCGACGTCGTGGCCACCCTCGACGGCCTGCGCCACGCCCGGCGCCACCTCCGGGGCTGGATGCGGCCCCGGCGGGTGGCTCCGCACCCCGGCTTCTGGCCGTCCCGGGCCACGGTCGAGTCGCGGCCCCTCGGGGTGGTCGGCGTCCTGGCGCCCTGGAACTACCCGGTCAACCTCGCCCTCGCCCCACTGGGCGCGGCCCTCGCGGCGGGGAACCGCGTCCTAGTCAAGCCCTCGGAGGTCACGCCACGCACCGCCGCTGCCCTCGGCCGCGCGCTGCGCGACGTCTTCTCCGCCGAGGAAGTGGCGGTGGTGGAAGGCGGGGTCGAGGTCGCGCGGCGGGTGGCCGACTTGCCGCTCGATCACCTCTTCTTCACGGGCTCCACCCGCGTGGGGCGGGAGGTGGCCGCCGCGGCCGCGCGCAACCTCGTGCCGGTCACCCTGGAGCTTGGCGGCAAGTCGCCCGCGCTGCTGCTCCCGGGCGCGCCGGCCGCCACAGCGGCGGCGCGTATCGCAATCGGCAAGCTCTTCAACGGTGGCCAGACCTGCATCGCGCCCGACTACGTGCTGGTCCCGCGAGGCAGCGCGGAGGTGTTCGTCGAGGCGTTCCGCGACGCCGCCGCCCGCATCGGCGGCTGCGCCACGGCGATCGTGTCCGAGGCCCACCTCGCGCGGCTGCGGTCGATGGTCGACGAGGCGGTCGCCGGGGGGGCCCGGGTGACACGCTGCGGCGAGGACGGTCCCGGGCGCCGGGTGGCGCCGGTCATCGTGCGCGGCGCGCCGGAGAACTGCCGCCTTCTCACCGAGGAGATTTTCGGGCCCGTCCTGCCGCTTTTGGCGTACGACACGGTCGACGAGGCGCTCACGGCGGTGGAGCGCAACCCCCGTCCCCTCGCGGCCTACCTCTTTCACCCGTCGCGACGCGTCACCGCGCGTGTGGCCGCGCGGCTGTCGTGCGGTGGGGTGTCGATCAACGACACGCTCGTCCACTTCGCCAACGAGAACCTACCCTTCGGTGGCATCGGCCCCAGCGGGCAGGGCGCCTACCACGGGGCGGCCGGCTTCTTGGCGTTCAGCCACCGCCGCGGCACCCTGGAGGCCAGCCCGTTCTCGGTGGCTCGGCAGGGCCTGTCACCGCCCTACGGTCGGCTGGTGGAGGCGTTTACCCAGTTCGCAACCCGCTAGTCCCCAAACGGCAGCGCGCTCACCACCGCCACCACTGCCCGGCCCGCCGCGTGGACTTCGACCTCGGTCCCGGCCTCCCAAGCCGACTTCCGCAACAGCGCCAGCACCCGCGCCTGGCCGCCACAGCGGGCGCCCGATCGGGCCACGCCCACCACCTCGTCGCCCCGCTTCACCTCGGCGCCCAGCGGGGGGATGGCGTCGCTGCCCATGGCGAGCCCGAGGATCTTCTTGTTGACCTGTCCCATCACGTCGATGCGGTTGATCACTTCCTGGCCGACGTAGCAGCCCTTCTCGAACGAGCAACAGCTCGCGACGAGGTTCATCTCGTGCACCAGCGCCCGCTCCCCCATGTCGACCGGCCAGCGCGCGTGGCCCGCGCTCACCCGCAGCCACTCCATGGCGTCGAAGCCCACCGGCACGACGCCTGCGCCGCGGATCGCCTCCCAGGTGGCCACCGCCGCCGCGACCGGCACGACGAGGTCCACGCCCTCGCCGGCGCCGCGCTCGCGCGAGAGCGCTACGATCTCGCCGGCAAGGGCCACACCGCCGGGGGCGACCACCGGAAGGGCCAGGGTCGCCAGCGCCTGACCCACGCCGGGGCCGCCGAGGTGAAAGACGGCCCGGTCCTCGGAGAGGTCCTCCAACTCCACGTCGTCGAGGATGATGTACTTGCCGTAGCGACTGGCGAAGTCGCCCGCCGAGATGCCGTCGAGCACCACCAGGATGGCCTCGTCGCCGGTGCGGGCCACCTGCACGAGCCCCAGCATCTTGCCCTTCTCGTCGGTCAGCGCGCTCCGCGCCGTCGCGCCCACCGCCATGTCGCGCACGTTCTGGGTGAACATGCCGTTGCAGAAACGGCGGGCGTCCGGGCCGACAAGGGAGAAAACACCGTGGCCCACGAGGTCGTGGACGACTGGGGTACGGCGGGCGGCGGAGACCTCCTCCTCCACCGTGCGGTAGTGGCCTGGGCGGAGCCACCCGGCCTCCTCGACGAACTCGGCGCCCAGCGCCACGTGGGCGCCGAAGGTGACAGGGCGAAGGAGCGGCATCAAGAATCCCCGGACTGGTTGCCCCCGCCGCCGTCGCCGTTGTTGCGCGTGGGCGCGGGGGTGAGAATCCTGGGCCCCTTACCGCTCTGGGCAAGGGCCGGCGGCAAGGGAGGTGGCGTGCTGGTAGCCGGTTCCACGGCAGCGGGGGATGCCGAGGGCGGCGCCGGCGGTGCCGCGGCAGGCACCGTGGACACCGACGCCCGGGGGGCCGGGCGGAGTTGGACCGTCTCCGCGACCTCGGTGGCCTCGGGCTCCCCCATGAAGGTGAGCCGCGCCGAGGTGGACGAGCCGCGCGCCGGGGCCGAGGGGTGGCCCGGGAGCGGCGACGCCGTGCCGCGCGTGCCGCGGAAGGCCAACGCGCCTGCGATGGCCAGCACGACCGCGATCGCGAGGCAACAACAGCCGCAGCCGATGCCGGAGACGATGCCGCTCTCGAAGATGCCCATCCCGCCTCCAGTGGCGCCAAGCTATCGCGGGCGAGCTACCTGGGCGCATGCAGTTGGTTCCCGACGTGCTCCGACCGGTGTTGCTCGACGGCCGCCTCCCGGCCATGGTCGCTGGGATCGTCTTCCTGGCCTTTGGCGCCCGCGTCTACGGCCTGGTGGTGGTGGCCCCCGGGATCATCGGCGGCCTGGCCATGGGCGCCGCCGTCGGGCAGGCGATCGGCGGGTCCCTCGCGGTGAGCGTGGCCATGACGGTCTGCGCCCTCGCCGGCGCGGTGCTCTGCCAGCTGTTCGAGAAGGTCGCCGTGGCGGTGGCGGGGGCCGGACTCGGCACCTGGGCGGCCTGGGCAGGCTGGCCGCTGGCGGCCCACGTCCAGGCCCCCTGGTGGGGGTTGCTGGGGGCCGGTCTGGTCGGCGTCGTCGTGTTTCCAAGGGTGTACGGCGTGCTGCTCAAGCCCGCCACGGCCGTGCTCGGTGCCTGGACGGTCGCCTGGTCGGTCCACCGGGAGCACAGCCCGGCGCTGGTCGGGGGACTGGCCATCTGCGGCACCGTCCTGCAGTTCTGGCTGGGGGGCCGCTCGGGGGCCGCCGCGAAAACCCGGCCTGCAAAGAGCAAGGCCGAGCGCAAGTAGACGCGTCAGCTCCGCGGCGGCCGGACGCCGACCGAGCGGGCCGCCGCCGAGTCCTTCATGGGCAGCGCCGCCCGCGTCGATCCTTCGTGTCGCGACACGGCGACCAGGAGGGACGCCGCCGCCCCGGCCACGCTCTCCGCGAGGTCCACCGGGGGGCCGTCGAGCACCTCCGCGTGAATCGCCGGGGACAGTTTCGACTTCAGGGTGCCAAGGTAGCGGAACCGGCACTCGGGCAGGCCGTCGTGTTCCACCACGCCCTCCGATAGCGCCAGGCCCACGCCCATCGCGGTGGTGCCCTCAAGGAGGCCCCGGGACAGCGCCGGCGGTGCGTCGCCGCCCGAGGCCGCCGCCCACAGCGCCACCACGCCGCCCTCCGCGTCCAGGTCGGCCCGGTGGGCCACGAAGGCCGCCGGGGACAAGGCCGTGGACGACCGGTACCTCCCCGGGCGCCCCCGCGCCGCGCGGATGGCCTCGCCCACGGCGATCGCGGCCGGCGTGACGGGTCCGGCGGTGGCGCCCCGCGCGGCGTGTCCCCCGCCCGGGCACTCGGCCCAGGGGATCCAGAACGAGGCCGCCGGTAACCCCGACGACGAGGCCAGCGCGCCCACCAGCGCGGCGTCGCGCCCCTGCCCTAGCTCCGGGACGCTGCACGCCACCTCGGCGAGGCCGTCGTCGCCCACCGTCACCACCACCTCGGCGCCGCCCTCGCCCTCGCAGCGGCTCAGCGCCAGGCCGCGTGCGCCCGCGGCAACCCCGCTGGACAGCACGGCCTCCAACACGGCGCGCCCGCCGGGCAAGGCGTGCGCCAGTCGGAAGGCGCCCGGGTCCTGCCGGGTCGCCACCGCCAGTTGTTCGACGAGGGCCTCGGTGGCCACCGTCACCGGGTACGCCCCCGCGCCCCGGACGGGACCGGTAGGCGAGGCACCGCTGCCCTCGACCACCACCACGATGTCGACGTGGGGGACGTCGTAGGCGAGAGCAGACAGCGCGCCCGCGACCGCCCGGTCGGCCTCGTGAGCCTCGGCGCCGCCGTCGATGCGCACGTCGAGCCGGAGCGCGAGCCAGCGACCCGCGGCGTCGGTGCCGGCCGTCCCGCGTACCACCGCGCCCGGTCGGCGGGGGCGGGCGCGAGTGGCGTCGAGGTGGTCCAAGGCGAGGCGCACGGGCGCCCCTGCCGCCAAGGCGAGCCTCGCGGCCCAGGGTTCAACCCGCGGCACCGACTTGGCGCCGTAGCTGCCGCCCGAGGGCACCAGCACGACGTGCACCGGGACGGCCGCATCGGCCAGGGCGCTGGACACCGCTCTCCGTACCGTCTCTCCGTCGTGACCCGGCGAGTACACGACGATGCCGCCGTCGCTGGGCACGGCCAGCGCGACTTCCGGCTCGAGCGGGACGGCATCGGTGGGGGCGAGGGTGATCGCCACTTCCGCCCGGTGAGGACACCGCCCGAGCGCCTCGTCGACGTCGCCGTCCCGGCGGCGGGCACGCGCCAGCGCGGTGGGTGTGGGTGCCGGGGTCGGCGACACCTCGACGACGACGAGGGCCGCCGCCGCCCGGGCCTCGGACAGGGTGGGCGCGGCGAGGAGGAGCACCGCGTCGCCCACGTGGGCCACCGTGTCCCCCGGGGAGCGCAGCGGCAGGACCAACGAGCCTGCGGGCACCGCCGTCGTGTCGAGCCGGGTCAGCTCCCCTCTCGGCACCGGCGCGAAGACCGCCACCCCGTGCCAGGTGCCCGGCCGGACGATGTCTTCCACGAAGGGACGCTCACCGGTCGCCAAGGCCACGCCCTCGGGCACCACGGGCCCGGCCAGTCGCTCCGCGCCGGCCCGGCGCTCGGCTGCGGTGCGCATGGCCGCGAGGATCGCGGTGTAGCCGGTGCAGCGACAGGTGTGGGGGGCCAGGGCGCGGTGCAGGTCGTCGTCGGTGGGGCTCGGCTTCTCCGCCAGCATCGCGCAGGTGGAGAGCACGATGCCCGGCGTGCAGTAGCCACACTGCGCCGCGCCGTGGTCCGTGAAACTCTCCGCCACGATCGCGCGGTCCACCGGGCTCACGCCCCGGAGCGTCGTCACCGACTTCCCTGCCAGCGACTTCACGGGCAGGGTGCAGGTGAGCCGGGCCTTGCCGTCGACGAGCACGGTGCAGCAGCCGCAGAGCCCCTGGGGGGAGCACCCCCCCTGGGCCACGGACCCCCCCAGCCGCTCGCGCATCACGTCGAGCACCGAGTCCTTGGGATCCGCCACCACTTCGACGGGCTCGCCATCGAGTTCGAAACCGAAGCTCACCGTCATGCGCCCCCCGGTAACCCTCGGCTAGGGCGTGCCCGCCGGGAAGCGGTAGACCGTGCTCCCCTCCGGCACCAGCAGCAACTCCTCGGCGGCCGCGCGGCGACGCGCCTGCTTGTCGTCGCGCAGGCGTGCCACTTCGCGCTGCAAGGCCACGTTCTCCTCGGTGAGCACGCTCACCCGGCGGTCGACCTTGGCGAGGTCCACAACCAACTCACGGTGCTTGAACAAGCCGTTCTCGCCCCACACCGCCAGGTACAG
>CAYHRZ010000043.1:0-18033 GCA_964359125.1 uncultured Klebsiella sp.
CACCGAGAACGTGGACCCGGTCGTGGCGGAGCTGCTGGGCACCGTCCTCGACTACAACGCGGACCTCAGCGACCCCGACGACGGCGCCTGTGGCGCGATCTCCATGACGCTCAGCTTCGAAGGTGTAGGCGCGTACTGGTACGCGGACTGATGGCTTGATCCCTTCGCTGCTCGCGGGCATCGCCCTGGCGGCCACCACCCGCGACCTGGTGGTGACCCTGGCGCCACCGGGTGGCAGCCCTCGCGACATCGACCGGTGGACAGCCGACATCTCGGCGGCGCGTGCCCGTGCGCTGGCGTGCATTCGCCCCCTGGCCGAGTTGCGCCCGTACTACGCCACGCCCCTGTTGTTCGTGCGCCTCGACGCCGCCGCGGAGCGCCGCGCCGCCCAGTGCCCGGGGGTGCTCGGCCTGGCGCCGAGCCGGGAGCTGAGCTTCGACCTGGCCGAGAGCCTGCCGCTGGTGGGCGCCGACGTGGCCGCCGCCACCTACGGCCTGGCCGGCTGGGGCACGGCGGTGGCGGTGATCGACACCGGGGTCGACTACGCGCTGGCCGAGCTCGGTGGGTGCTTCGGCGGCGGCTGCAAGGTGGTGTGGGGGTACGACTTCGGCGACGGCGACGGCGATCCCGCGGACTGCCACGGCCACGGCAGCAACGTGGCGGCGATCGCGGCGGGCACCGGCGGCGTGGCGCCCGGCGCCGACATCGTGGCCTACAAGGTGTTCGAGACCGCCAACTGCACGACCACAACCGACGACGCCATCGCCGCGGCCATCGACGACGCGGTGCTCAACGCGGCGACGCTGGGCATCGTGGCCATCAACTTGTCACTGGGGACCGAGGGCTACACCACGAGTTCGTCTTGCGACGGAACCGGCTCCGCGACCGAGACGGCCGCCGACACCGCCTTCGCGGCGGGCATCGTGCTGGTGGCCGCGGCGGGCAACGACGGGGAGGCGGAGGCCGTTTCGTTCCCGGCCTGCCTGCGGCGGGTGCTCGCGGTGGCGAACAGCTACGACGGGGCAGCGGGGAGCAGCAGCTACTGCACCGACCGCGCGTGCAGCGGCTACTGCACCGACAGCGCGCCGGTGGTCGACAGCCTCAACTGCTCGTCCAACGGCGGGCGCCTGGTGGATCTCGCCGCCCCCGGCAGCACGATCACCGCCGGCGGGCAGTCGATGGCGGGGACCTCGCAGGCCAGTCCCCACGTGGCGGGCGCCGCTCTATTGCTCGCGGAGCGCGTGCCCGGCGCGGAGCCGGGCGACGTGGCCGACTGGTTGGCGCGCAGCGGGGTGTCGATCACCGACACGCGCTCGGGGAGCGCCTACACCTACCCGCGGCTGGACTTGCCGACGGTCCTCGCGGGCAGCGGCGCGGATCTCGTCGTGAGCGATGTGCGCGTGGACGGCGACTCGCTGGTGGAGTGGGGCGAGGCGGAGGGCATCCTGGTCGAGGTGCGCAACTCGGGCCCCGGCGACGTCGCGGGCGCCGAGGTCCTGGTCTCGACCACCGACCCGGAGCTGTTGTTCGACGGGGTCCCGGTGGCGCTGCCCACCCTGATCGTGGGCGGGACCGTCGCCGCGCCGGCCGTGCCGTTCTCGGTCGCGTCGAGCTGCAGCACCGACCACGCCGCCGAGGTGACGGTGAGCGTCGTGACCGCAGGCGAGGTGGTCAGCGAGGGGGTGACGCTGGCGGTGTACTGCGTGGTCGACGACGACGACGACGGCGCTACGCGGGAGTTGGACTGCGACGACAGCGAGGCCGCCGCGTACCCTGGTGGCATCGAGACTTGCGACGGGATCGACAACGACTGCGACGGCGTGGTCGACAGCCCGCTCCCCGCCGACGCGCCCACCTGGTACGCCGACGCCGACGGCGACGGGCACGGCGACGCCCTCACGGGGGTGGCGGCGTGCGCCGCGGAGTCCGGGCGGGTGGCCACGGCCGGCGACTGCGACGACGGCGATGGCACGGTCTTCCCCGGCGCTGCCGATCCCTGCGACGGGGTCGACAACGACTGCAGCGGTGTGGTCGACGACGGCGCGGTCTGCGACAGCGGCGAGGTGGTCGCGGAGGAGAAACCGGCGGGGCGAGGCCAGCCGACGGCCTGCGGCTGCGCGGCGGTCAGGCCCGGCGGGGTGCTGCCCCTGCTCGCGGTCCTGGCCCTCCGGCGCCGGAAGTCACGCTAGACTGGTCGCGTGTCCTGGTTTCTCGCCTGCTCCGTCCCCACGTCGTACGAGTTCGCCACCGAGGTGAAGGTCCCGGTCCCGTACACCGCGCCGCCCGACACCGGCGTGGTGGTGGCCGCCGGGGACTCTGACGCCCCGCCGCCGGTCGACACGGGCTCGGCTGCCGACCCGGTGGCACCCCGGCTCTTGCTCAACGAGGTGGTGGCCAAGAACGACTCCACCTGGGACGGCGGCGACGGGACCTGGCCCGACTGGGTGGAAATCTACAACGCCAGCGACGAGGCCATCGAACTCGCGACCGTGGCTCTGCGCGACAGCAGCGAGCTGACCTGGATCGGCCCGCCGGGCACGTTGTTGCCGGGGGAACGGTACGTGGTGGTGGCGAGTGGCACGGTCGACGCGGGGACGCAGCACGCGCCGTTCAAGCTCGACGGTGACGGTGACGAGCGGCTGGTGCTGAGCGTGGAGGGGGTGGTTTCGGACCGGCTGTCTGTCGGCAGCGTGCCCCGCGACACGGCGTGGGCGCGCCTACCCGACGGCGGCGCGTGGGGCATCACCGTGCACACGACGGCGGGTGCCAGCAACCCGGCCACCGCCGGTGACTCGCTGGATCCCACCGACCTCGTCTTCCAACTCGACGAGGTGGTTCCCATCGAGATCACGCTCTCCGACGCCGCGATCAACTCGCTACGCGCTAGTCGCTTGAGCTGGGTGGATGGCAGTGTCACGTTCCCGGAGGGCACCTTCCCTGACGTTCAAGTGCGCCTGAAGGCCTACGTGGGATCCTCGCGCACCATCGACCAGAAGTGTGGCTTCAAGGTGGATCTCAACGAGTACGAGGACCGCCGGTGGCACGGCGTCGAGACGCTCACCCTCAACAACATGGTCCAGGACGTCACCTACGTGCACGAGTACATGGCCTACACGCTCTACCGGGCGTTGGGGGTGCCCGCGCCGCGACAGGGCTACGCCTGGGTGACGGTGAACGGGCAGGACTACGGGCTCTACTTGATCATGGAGTCGATCGACGACCGCTTCCTGGATCGCTGGTACGCCGATCCCACCGGCCCCCTGTTCGAGGGGGCCTACGGGGTGGACCTCTACAGCGGCTACGAGAACAGCTTCGAGTACGACGAGGGGCCCGACTCTTCCGACCGTAGCGACCTCACCGAGTTGATCGCCGTGCTGGACCAGGGGGCAAGCGAGAGCAACCTGGTCGAGCTCGAGGCCATCTTCGACATGGACGAGTTCCTTCGCAACATGGCGGTGGAGGCCGTTTCTTTGCACTGGGACGGCTACACCACCCGCAACAACTACCGGCTCTACCGTGACCCCTCCACGGGTAAGTTCACCATCATCCCCTGGGGAACGGACCAGACCTTCCTCACCGCCTACTACGGCCCGTGGAGCGCGCTGGGACGGGTGTTCCAGTGGTGCCTGGACGTTCAGAGCTGCGCGGACCGCTACGACGCGATCCTGCTCGAGGCCACCTACACGATGGACGCCCTGGACCTCGGCACCCTCGGGAGCGACCTCGCCGCCGACCTTCGCCCCTACATGGAGCTGGATCCACGCAAGGAGTTCAGCATGTCGACGCACGACTACTACCTCGCCGCCACCGTCGCGTCGGTGGCTTCCTACCCGCAGTCGGTGCGCGACCAGCTGGCGGCGCGGTAAGGGGGCGCGTGAAACGTCTGCCCGTCGTCCTCGCCGCTGCCGCCGGAGCCGTGGTCACGCTGGTCTTCGGTCTCATCCTCGGGGCGGAGCCCGTCGAGCCCGAGGCGGCACCGGTGGTCACGGCCGACGGTGCCGTGCTCCTGCCGAGTCCGGTCTGGGGGAGCAAGCGGCTGCGCTACTGCTCCATCGTCGAGCTGGCCAAGGTGCCGGAGCGCGCCGGGCAGGTGATCAACGTCGAGTACGAGCACCGCCAGTCGGCGGGCATGTCGGTGCGCACCTGGCGCTTCCTCGACGCGGCGGGCGCGCTCACCCTCACCGCGGGCGGGTCCGGCTGCCTTTCCTCGGCCAGCAACAAGCTCGAACCCGGGAAGTACCTCTTCGCGTTCACCCTGCCCACCGACCCGGTGGGCGTGAGCCCCGAGGCCAACGCCCTGGTGCTGGCCGACGAGCGGGTGCGCGCCTGCGAGGCCCAGTTCCCCGAGCCCCGGGGCGCCTCGACCGAAGTGGCGGTGGTGATCGACACCGACAACACGACGTGGCCCAGCGACGGCACCACCGACAACGACACCATCGCCAACTGCGTCGCCGAGGCCGCGAAGGTGGTGGTCGACGAGCACCTCGCGGCGGGCACGCTGGGCCTTGCCGGTCCCGCCGCGGTCCTGCTCCCCATCCCCGCCACCGCCCCGGCGCCGGTGCCCACGCCGGGGGTCACGCTCAAGCCGAGGGTCGAGCCCTAGGAGCGGGGTTGCCGGGGCACGGGAAGTGGGCCCTGCGGCTGAGGAAGGCAGCACGCCCGGAGGGCGGGAGTCGCTGGACGCGAGGGTTCACAACCGCTGGCCCTCGTCGCGGATGCGCGCGGCGAACGCTGGGGAGGCCCGGTCGAGGTCGACGAGGTCGTAGGCGGAGCCGATCCGGGCATCGACGATCCCGAGCGCTCGCACGAACTGCGAGCCGTCGAGCCCCGAGATCGCCAGGTCGACGTCGCTGTCGAGGTGCGGTTCGCCCCAGGCCAACGACCCGAAGAGCCAGACCTCGCTCGCGCCGAGTCCGCGCAACGCCTCCGCCAACGGTGGAAGCTGCTCGCGCAGGTCGCGAGCGCGCGCCTCCGCGGCGGCGCGGCGGGTGTCCTCGCGCGCCCGCAGCGTGCGAGCCGCAACCTCGGGGGAAACGCTCACGTCCACCTCGTAGGATCCCGGTCCCCGGTGGTCGAGCGTCGGGCCACACTCTGCTTTCCCCAACGCCGGGTCGGGGCGCGGGGTGGTGAGGACGGTCGGTGGCCGTCGGCCGGTGCGCCCCGGGGACACGAGGTCGCGGAGCCGTTCGCCGGACGACCCGTAGTCGAGGGCCCACTGCGCACCGGGGTTCGCGGCGGTCTCCCTCCCGGGGAAGCCGTCGACTACGGGGGGCTCGCGACCGCCCCACCCCGACGCGCTCGATGTCCGGGCCCAGGCATCCCTTATCCGGTTCCCGATTGTCCCGTACTACGACCGGGCAACCACGACATCACTACGGGTCGGGGTGACTCCTGTCGCGCCTCAGGGACACGCGTAGAAGCTGACCCGCTCGTCGCGCCAGCGGAACCAGTAGCCGGAGTCGACAGTGTGGCGCTCGGCGAAGAACAACTGCAGCGTGTGCTTGCCCTCGGTGAGCGACACCCAGAAGTCGGTGACGGCCAGCCCGTGGATGCCGCCGAGGTCGGCCACGGGGACACCGTCGATGTAGGCCCAGGAGTCGTCGTCGGAGGCCATCTCGAAGAGCACGTCGGCGTCCTCGTCGACCTGGAGGTAGGCCATCCAGTACACGGCGAAGTACTGGGGGTCGCCGTCGAGGCCGGTGTCGACGGGCCACCACGGGGTGCCGAACTCCAGGTTGCTGTCGACGGTGCGGAACGCGAAGAACGCCGGGTCCCACCAGTCGTGCGCGAGGGGGTCGTCACCGGTCACCACCCCGCTCACGCCGTCCTCCACGTCGGGGTGGTCGGACGGCAGGTTGAAGTAGTCGGCGTAGTAGCCGTCCTCGCAGTCGTCGAAGTCGTCGGGGATGTCCCAGGGGTCGTCGGGGCCGCCGCCGCCGCCGTCGGGGTCGTCCACGTCGGGCACGCCGTCGCCGTCGTCGTCGTCGTCCTCGGTGTCGGGAATCCCGTCGTTGTCGTCGTCGGGGTCCTCCCAGTCGGCGGTGCCGTCGTTGTCGTCGTCGGGGTCCTCCCAGTCCGCGAAGCCGTCGCCGTCGTCGTCGTCGTCGTCCCGGTCGGGCGTGCCGTCGTCGTCGTCGTCCGGATGCTCGGCGTCGGGGATGCCGTCGCCGTCGCCGTCGGCGGCGCCCTCCCAGGCGGTGTCGCCGGTCTTCGGGACGTCGCTGCCCGTCCCAAAGCCGTACTCGGAGCAGCCGAGCAGGGGGAGGGTGGCGAGGAGCAGGGTCGGGCGCATGGGAGCCTCGTGCTCGTCCCACGCAAGAACCGTGCCCACGGGCGAAGCTGCCAAACTATGGGTCGTGGGGCGCGCATGTCCCGCGTGGCGTGGGGCACGCCCGCCCGCCGCGGCACCTCAGGGTGCCGTGCCGCCCCGGAAGATGAACGCGGCGTGCTCCGTCTCGCCGCTCCCGGTCTGGGCATGGCCCACCACCGGGTCGTCGAAGCCGTCGTCGTCGAGGTCGTGAGCCAACGAGACCGACACCCCCGCGAACTGGTCGGCGTCGGTGCCCTGGAGGCGTGCGGTCGCCGACGCCTCGGGCTCGTAGGTCCCCGAGAGCGGCGACAAGAACAACCAGGCCGCGCCCGCCCTCGTGATGGACCCGCTGGCGGCGTAGGGCGCGCCGACGAGGATGTCGGCGAGGCCGTCGCCGTTGACGTCGCCGTTGCCCGCGAGCGACTCGCCGAGACCGCCCCGTGTCGTCGGGTCCTCCTCCACCCGGGCAGCGGCCACCTCGTCGACCAGCCCGCTGGCGAGGGTTCCCCCGCGGACCAGCCAAGCGCCCGTGAAGTAGCCCCCCACGAGGAGGTCGACGCGGCCGTCGCCGTCGGTGTCGCCGGCGTTGGCCATCGAGTAGCCGAAGTTGGCGCCTGCTGGGCCCAAGAGCGTGACGTCGGCGTCGTCGCTGCTCCCCGTCGCTAGGTTGCCGCCGCCAAAGACGTAGACCGCCCCGGCGGAGTCGTTCACGCTGATGGCGCCGACCGCGACGTCGCCGAGGCCGTCGCCGTCGAGGTCGCCCGCCCCGGCCGCGGCGTAGCCGAACCCCACCGTGCCCCCGTCGACGGTCGGACCGCTCCAGCCGATACCGCCGGCCTCCCAGTCCTCGGCGGCGTCGAAGGGGCCCGGGACGACGTGGGCCCACTCGGGATCCTCGCTGCTGGGCCCCGCCGCCGTGACCAGGACGTCGTCGGTGCCGTCGCCATCGAAGTCGCCCAGCCAGTCGACCACCTGCGGGCCGCCGACCACCCCAGTGATCTGCGTGGAGGCCGCCGACCGCGCGTCGACCTCGCCCGCCCCCGGGGCCGGGACGATCCACACGCCGGCATAGTACTGCCCGAGGAGCACGTCGCGGGTCCCGTCGCCGTCGCCGTCGCCCTCGCCCATCGCCACGAGGGCGTTGTTGCCGCGACAGCCCATGGATCCGCACACCCAGGGCTCGCTGGACGTCCGCTCGCGGGTGCCCGTGCCCGTGGCCGTGACCAGCCAGGCGCCGCCCCGGTCGGCGACCAGGAGGTCGTCTCGGCCGTCCCCGTCGACGTCGCCGGGCGCCCCGTAGCCGGTCGACGAGCCGTCGCAGAGCAGGGTCGCGTAGGCCTCGTCCAGGTCGATCTCCCCGCTCAGGGCGCAGGCCCCCGCGTCGCTGCCATCGCAGTCGTTGTCGAGTTCGTCGCCGCAGGCCTCGACGGCGCCGGTCCAGCAGGTCGGGCAGGTGTCGTCGCAGTCGGAGGCGTCGGCGGTCCAGCCGGCGGGCGCGGTGCAGGCCACCTCGGCGGTGCCCTCGTCGCCCCGGCCGTCGCCGTCGGTGTCGGGGTGCCAGCTCGTCGCGTCGGCGGCATCCTCGTCGACCACGCCATCGCAGTCGTCGTCGGTGTCGTTGCAGGTCTCGGTGGCCCCGGGGTGCACCGCGGGATCGCCGTCGTCGCAGTCACCGTCCACCGCGACGAAACCGCCGCCCCCCGCGCACCGGGGCGTGGCCTAGCCGCTGCCGTAGCCGTCGCCGTCGGGGTCGGGAAACAGGTCCTCGATCGCCCCGACGCCGGGGTCGTCGTCGTCGCAGTCGTCGGGCCGGAGCACCTCGTCGCCGTCGAGATCCAGGCGGCTGGCGAGATCCGCGTCGTCGACCAGCGGGCACCCGGAGAGGGCGGCCACCACCACGGCGGGCCAGGTCGACCGGAGCATGGAGCTGACGTAGGCTGTCCCGACGGGCGGGGCAAGGCCCGTTTACCCCTCGTATACGCCCACGTACGGCACGCCGCGGTAACCCTCGGCGAGGTCGCAGCCGTAGCCGACGCCGACGGCGTTGGGGATGGTGAAGGCCACGTGGTCCACCGCGAAGGGCAGGGCCCGGCGCGAGGGCTTGTCCATCAAGACCGCCGTGCGGACCGAACGGGCGCCCTTGGCTCGAAGGTGTCGCGACACAAAATCAAGGGTGCGCCCGGTGTCGCAGATGTCGTCGACCAGGAGCACGTCCCGCCCGGTGACGGGGTGGTACAGGTCGCTCTCGAGGCGGATCACCCCCGACGACTCGGTGCCGGTGCCGTAGGAGGCCACCCGGACGAAGTCCATGTCGTGGCGGAGGCCCACGCGCCACAGCGCCCGGGACAGGTCCGCCATGACGATCACGCAGCCCTTGAGCGGGCCCACCAGCACCAGCCGCTCGGGGTCGGGCCAACCGGCCGCGACCTCGGCGGCCAGTTCGGAGAGGCGCGAGGCGATCTGCTCTTCGGTGAGGAGGGCACGCATGGGGCGGCTCTATCGCCCGCGCGGCCTCAGAGGATGCCGTACTCCGGCCCCTGCCCACCCTCGGGCGGCACCCACGTGATGATCTGGTAGGGGTCGGCGATGTCGCAGGTCTTGCAGTGTACGCAGTTGCTGAAGTCGATCTGCAGCTCGTTGCGGTGGGTGCTCTCGTTGAAGTGCATGTTGTAGACCTGGGCCGGGCAGAAGCGGGTGCAGGGGTTGCCGTACTCCTCGGCGCACTGGGTGGCACACACCTCGGTGTCGACCACGTGCAGGTGCGCGGGCTGCTTCTCCTCGTGCTTGGTGCCGGAGTGGAAAACGTCGGTGAGCTTGTCGACGATGTAGGTGCCGTCGTACTCGATGTCGTCGCGCGGGGGGTACGCGTGCTGTCCCCGGACGGCGGCGTTCTTCTGCACGTGGGCGTAGTCGGCATGGAACGCCTTCTGCTCCCCCGGCCCAAACAACAGCGACATGCCCACCGTGGCCATGCCCGCCAGGACGCCCTTCTCCATCGCCGGGTGGAAGTTCTTCGCCGGCTCCATCTCGGTGCGGATCCAGCTCTCTTGCACCTTGTCGGCGTACAGTTTGAGCACCGCCTCGCTGCTCTCGCCGCGCTTGAGCGCCTCGAAGGCCGCCTCGGCGGCGAGCATGCCCGACTTCATCGAGAGGTGGATGCCCTTGATGCGCATGGGGTTGAGGAACGAGGCCGAGTCGCCCACGATCACCGCGCCGGGCGCGTACAGGCGAGGGATGGAGGGCCAGCCGCCCACCGTCACCGCCTTGGCGCCGTACTTCACCACCTTGCCGGCCCCGAGCTTGGCGCGGATCACCGGGTGGGCCTTGAGCTTCTGCAGCAGGTAGTGCGCGTCCATCGCCGGGTCCTTGGCGTCGAGGCCCACCATCATGCCGATGGCGTAGCGGTCCCCAGCGAACGAGTAGATGAAGGCCCCACCGAAGGTGTCGAGGTCCAGCGGGTAGCCGAAGGTGAGGATCACCTCGCCCTGCTTCACCGTCCCCGGCGGCATCTCGATCACTTCCTTGACGCCGATCTCGTAGGCCATGGGCTGGCAGTCGGCGTCCAGGCGGTAGCGGTTGATGAGCTGCCGGGTGAGCGTGCCGCGGGGGCCCTCGCCGAGCACCGTCACCTTGGCCTGGATGTCGATACCCGCCTCGAAGGTGGACTTCTGGGACCCGTCGGGGTTGATGCCCTTGTCGCCCGTCCGCACCCCGGCCACCTGGCCGTTCTCGTACAGCAACTCGGTGCCCGCGAAGCCGGGGAACATCATCAGCCCGCGGGCCTCGGCCTGGGCGGCGAGCCACTTCTGGAACTTGGCGATGCTGATGATCGGCTGGCCGTGGTCCTCCATGCCCGGGGGCATCATCGGGGCCGGGAAGCCGTGCTTGGGCGTGAGGACGAGGAAGGTCTCTTTCTCGACGTGCCGCTCCACGAAGGAGGGATCCTGCTGCTTCCAGTCGGGGATCAGCTCGTCGAGGGCGCGGGGGTCGAGCACCGCGCCGCTGATGGCGTGGCTGCCGATCTCGCTCCCCTTGTCGAGCAGGGCGATGGTGAGCTCGGGCAGCGGCGGTTGCGCGCCCGCCTCGTTGTGGGCTTTCACCAGGTCCAACAGGCGGATCGCGCCCGCGAGGTTGGCGGGGCCGCCCCCGACGAAGAGCACATCCACCGGCATCGACTCGCGCTGCATGACAACTCCGACTGAGCCGCGATTCATAATCCGGCCGTCACAGCACGTCGCGGGCCGTCGACGTTGCCAGCCGCCCGCGCTACCGTCGCCCCGAGAACGCATGCACCCGAAGACCCTCGCCTTCGCCGGCACCACCGCGCTGTTCCTGGCGCTCGACCAGTTCAGCAAGTGGCTCACCCGCGCCAACCTCGCGCCCTACCGCGACGAGTACGTCCTGATTCCCAACTTCTTCTCCTTCGCCCACGCGAAGAACAAGGGGGCGGCGTTCTCCGCGCTCGACGACTTCGAGTACCGGTACCACGTGTTCTTCACGCTCACCGCGGTGGCGGTGGTGGTTTTGTTCCAGGGTTACCGCCAACTTCGCGACGACGACCGGGTCCAGGGCGCGGCGATGGGGTTCATCCTCAGCGGGGCCCTGGGCAACTTCGTCGACCGGCTCCTGTTCCGCGAAGTCACCGACATGTTCAAGGTCCAGTGGGGCTGGGAGCCGGGCCGGTCGGCGCTGATCCATGGCTTCGAGCCGTTCAAGGGCTGGTTCGGTTGGGACGGTTTCGGTACCTCGGTGTGGCCGATCTTCAACATCGCCGACTCGTGCATCTTCATCGGGTTGGGCCTGTTTGCGCTCGGATTCCTCTTCGAGAAAGACACGCCCGCCGAGGCTACCGGGCCCGCCAAGGCCGCGCCCGAGTCGGCGCCGTCCCTCGAGTAGATGTTCCCCGAGCTGTTCTCGCTGGGAACGCTGCACTTCCACACGTACGGCACGCTCTACGGGGCGGGCGTGTTCCTCGCGGCGCTGGGCGCGGCCGCCACGTCGCGCCGCGACGGGATCGACCCCGACCACACTTGGAGCGTGGTCCTGGTGGTCTTCGCCGGGGCCGTCATCGGGTCGCGACTCGAGTACGTGCGGACACACTGGGAGGACTTCCGCGACAACCTCGGTGCCATCGTGCAGCTCAGCGACGGCGGCGGCGTGTACTACGGGGGCTTCGTCGCCAGCGTGCTCGGCATCGTGGCGTACTGCAAGCTGCGGGGGCAGTCGCCGCTGGCCATGCTGGACCTGCTCGCGCCGTGGTTGCCGGTGGGCCTGGCGCTGGGCCGCGTCGGCTGCCTGGGCGCGGGCTGCTGCTACGGCGCGCCCACGACTTTGCCCTGGGCGGTCACCTTCCCCGAGGGCTCGACCATCGCCCCCGCCGGCATCCCGCTGCACCCCACGCAGCTCTACGAGACGGCGTATTGCCTGGCTCTGGCCCCGTTCTTGTACCTGCGTCCCCGGGCCTTCGTGGGACAGCGGTTCGCGCTACTGCTCCTGATCTACCCGAGCTTTCGTTTCCTCAACGAGTTCGTGCGCGGGGATCTCGCCCGGGGCTACGCGGTGGAGGGCCTGCTCACCAACGGTCAGGCCACGTCGCTGGTGCTCGTGGCCGTCGGCGGGGCGATCTACGCCGCGTTCAGGGGTACTGGGCGCTGACCGCGATGGCGGTGACCACCGCGTGATCCCCGTTCGGCGTGATCTTCGCCAGTTCCACTTCCCCCTCTTTGATGGCCATCACCACTAGGCCCTCGCTGGCGAGCACGGAGCCGGGCGACACCACCACTTCTTCGCCGCTGGGAAGCCCGATGATCGCTCGGGGCGGCTGCGCGCTCGCGACGGTCGACACCAGCCGCACCGGGAAGCGCGACGGCGAGGGCAGGCCCACGGCCGGGGTGGTGACCCCCCCGGCGCTCGTGGGGGGGCCAGCCGCAATCGCCGCGTCGGCCGGTGAGAGTTCCGCCGCGGGCGCGTTGGCCTCGGCGGCGCCCGTCATCTCCTCGCTGCTGATCTTGAAGCGTGGGGCCGCCACGTCGTCGAAACGCTCGTCGGGGCCCCTGCCCGCTGGCGGTGCCTCGACCTTCACCGGCTCGAAAATGTTCCCGGAGGAGGGCATCGGCGTGCAGGCGAGGAGGGCGATCCACAACATCGGGGTAGTCTATCGGGAGCATGGACTTCGCGCGCACCGTGTCCCTCCTGGCTGTCGGTGCGCTGGCTTGCGCGGGTGCGTGGTGGGCGGCGCGGCGCCTGGAGGCCAACGACCCCGGTGAGCGCCTGCGGGCCTGGGCCAGCCTCCGGGGCTACCCCGTCCGCGGCGACGGCCGGAGCGGCCCGGTGGAGGTACTGGGCCGGGTGGGCGAGCGGCTGTTCACGGTGTCGTTGCCCGTCGAGGACGGCGGTGTGATGCTGGTGGGGGTGGACTGCGCGGCGCCCGACGGCGCCGCGGGCGCCGCGGCGGCCGCCGCCGCGCTCGCCGGCGCGCTCGTGTCTCGGTGGACGGCGCCCCGGCCGGTCGACGTGGACCGCCTCGACGAGATCCTCCTCGCGATGACCCAACTCGCGGGCGAGTTGGAGTCCAGGCGACCGGGTTCCGATGCCCCGGAATAAGGCGGCACGATGTCGGGCCTCGGCCGCGAAAACACCTCGAGCATGAACGACGCGCCCGGCGTGGAGGTGGCCCTCATGCCCCCGAACTCTGCGTTCGCGGGGGTGGTGGCCCGGGTGGCAACCAGCCTCGGCGCGGCGCTCTGTCGGCCGGAACAGCCCACCTCCGCCGACGCGGCCGTGCGGGTCTTGGTGGTCGACATGTCGCGGGCGACGGGCGCCCCGCGCCTGAACAGCCGGTGCATCGTCATCAGCGACGACGTCGCGTTCGCGGCCTGGGACGTGATCCGCCTCGACGACGTGGAGGAGCGATTGCCGCGGGCCCTGCGGAACCTGGTCGAGGCGGAGCTGCTGCGCGCCCGGGCCGACGCCGAGCGCGAGACGATCGCGGTGCTCAACCAGATCGGGTACGCGCTGTCCGCCATCACCGACCGCACGCAGTTGCTCGACGAGTTGCTTACCCACGCCCGCCGCGCGGTGCGGGCCGACGGCGCGAGCATCTACCTGCTGGAAGACGCGTCGCTGGGGAGCGAGGCGACGCTGGGAGGTCGGCGCTCCGGGCGCACGATCCGCTTCGCCGCCGCGCAGAACGACTCCGTCCCGTACTTCTCCGCGCGTCCCACGCTCGTGGTCGACGACCACAGCCTCATCGGCTTCGTCGCCAACCGCGCCATCCCGTTGAGCATCCCCGACGTGCGCGCCCTGCCCGACGACGTGCCCTACAAGCCGTCGGGGAGCTTCGACGCGGCGACCGGCTACCAGACGCGGTCGGTCCTGCTCGTCCCGCTGATGGATCGCGACGGCGGCGTCATCGGCGTCTTGCTGTTCGTGAACCACAAGCCGGTGGCGGGCATCCCGCTGGCCAGCTTCGACCGGGTGTCGCCCTTCGGCGAGCGCCACCTCGCGCTGGCGCGGTCAATCGCCTCCCAGGCGGCGGTGGCCCTGGAGAACTACCGGCTTTACCGCGAGATCACCACCCTGTTCGATGGTTTCGTCGAGGCGGCGGTCACCGCCATCGAGGCTCGCGACCCTTCCACGGGTGGTCACAGCTACCGCGTGGCCCAACTCACGGAGTTCCTCGCCCGTGAGATCACCTCCGCCGACGACCCGCCCTTCGCCGAGGTGAGCTTCACCCCCCGCGAACTCACCGAGTTGCACTACGCGGCGATCCTCCACGACTTCGGCAAGGTTGGGGTGCGCGAGGAGGTCCTCCTCAAGGCCGGGCGGCTGTACCCCTGGGAGCTGGCGCAGGTGGAGCAGCGGTTCCGCATCGCGTCGCTGCTGGCGACACTCGAGGCGATCAAGGCGAACACTGAGGACTCGATGTTGCCCGGGAGGCTGGCCCAACTCCAGGAGGACCTCACGCTCGTGCGCCGGCTCAACCGCATGGGCAAGGTGGGGGAGAACGAGGCGACGGCGATCCGGGCTGCGGCGGATCGGTGGCACTTGGCCGAGGCCGAGCCGCTGATCCACGCGCGCGAGGTGCGCCGCCTCTGCATCCCGCTGGGCACTCTGGACCCGGAGGAGCGGTTGGAGATCGAGCGGCACGTGGAGCACACCTACCGCTTCCTCCGCGTGATCCCGTGGACGCGTGAGCTGAGCAACGTGCCCTCACTGGCCTACGCCCACCACGAGAAGCTCGACGGCACAGGCTACCCGCGGCGCCTGGTGGGCGAGGCCATCCCCTACGGCGCGCGGCTGATGACCATCGCCGACATCTTCGACGCGCTCACCGCGGGCGACCGCCCGTACAAGGGCGCGATGTCGCCGGAGAAGGCGATCCAGATTCTCCGGGCCGAGGCCGCCTCCGGGAAGGTGATGCGCGACGCGGTGGACCTGCTCGCGGCCAAGCGCCTTTGGACACGGATTTTGGAGCCGGGGGACTAGCTTCGCAGTCTTGACATGCCAAGAGTAATCGGGCATGATGCGGTGGGTACGCCCCGCTGGAGCCCCGTGAAACTCGAAGCGATCTCCCTGGTCCGCATCCTCCCCGCTGGCGCGGCCCAGGTGGGGGCCGACGTTACCCGGGACCAACTGCGCGCGGCGGAGGTGGGTAGTTGGGCCGCGACGGAGCTGGGTGACGGCGCGCGGGACGACGTGGGGCCGTTGCTCGGCGCCCAGGCGGGGTCGGTGCCGACGGCGGGGGTCCGCGCCCCGGACCCGGTGGACCCGCCGGAACCCCGCAGCCTCGACGACTACGATCGCCCGCTGCCGCTGGGCGACCAGGCCCCCCGGAAGGGCGAGCGCGTGGTGGTGATGCGGTTCGGGACGTCGGGGTAGGGGCGGCGCCTCGGGGGGCTCCGGTCTCCCACCACTCTCGTCCGTGGCTCCATCGCGAGGCGCAATTCTGAGCCTCTCGCCGAGGCGCGAAGAGCCTGACCCCGGGGAACGGGTACTCGTCGAGGTCACCCACACCGTCGCGAGCGACGTTCACCACTTGCCTGCCGACTCGAACCCGGGTCACGTCCTTCGACGAAGCCGCCTTGCGTGCGCCATGCTCCGCCCGCGCTCAGCCCGCGCTCAGCCCGCCGGCAACTCGCGCGACGGCGCTGGCGGCGCCACTCGCGGCTGGAGCAGCGCCGCGTGCAGCGACATCTGTAGGCGGACAGCCCGGATCGACTCGGCAGGTGGCTCGGCTCTCGCGAGGCGACACACCGCCTGCGGGGTGATCTCCAGCGTGTGGGCGATACGGGCCGGGCCGAGCTCCCGGGCCGCGCTGACGGCCGCGGCGCGGGCCTGGCGACCCTGGCGGCTGCGGTCGAGTTCGTCGAGGCCGAAGGCGGCGGCGCAGGACGCCCCGAGGTGCTCGGGGTGCAGGGACTCGACGAGTGTGGCGACGCCGAGGTGTCGCAACAGTTCCGGTCGCGACAGGCGCGGCAGGTGTTCGCGCACGCGCGAGGGGAGCTCCGGGGTGAGCACCCGGAGCCCGAGCAGGTCGAGCACGGAGCTCGAGTCCTGGAGCAAGTCCACGGTGACGCCGTGGTGGTCGTCCTGCCGGAGCGTGTAGTGGAAGGCGTTGACGAGGTGGCCCTGCCCCGCCAGCGGCTTGGTTCGCTGCACCTCCAGGGGGACGCCTGGCCTGGGCGACTTGGCCACCCAGATGCGAAGCTGGCGGATGAACTCGAGGGCGCCGGCGAGGATGACCACGTGGAGGTGGGTGTCCGCGAGCTTCCAGGCCAAGACCGGGAACCGCCGGGCCAACGCGGCGAGCTGCCGGGCCCAGCGGCGGCGCTCGGCGCGGGAGGGCGCGATCACGCGGTCGTCGCCGAGCCGCAGGATCACGTGGTAGCCGAGGGCGCTCACGGCCGCGCAGGCTACGCACGCCGACGGTGCTGACAAGGGACAGCGCGGCAAGACACGGCAGTCCCGGCGGTAGCGGGGCCCGCGGGGTCCCCGCCGGAGCCAGCCCGCCCGCCAGGGATGGTCCTCGACGGAACCAGCCCGCCCGCCAGGGATGGTCCTCGACGGAACCAGCCCATCGTGAACCGAGATCGCGGACATCCCCCCCATGTGGGCGATTCCGGTTCATCGACCGCGGCAGGACATGAACCGAGATCGCGGACATCCGCCCCATGTGGGCGATTCCGGTTCATGTTCCGGGGTAACGGATGAACCAAGACGGGGGACATCCCGGCCATGTGGCCGATCTCGGTTCATGCGACCGGCGCGCCGGGGCCCCCCGGGGAAGAACGTGGTGGCGCCCGCCCGTGGCGGTGCCCGCCCGTGGTGGCGCCCGCCCGTGGCGGCGCGATTTATCGCGCCCAGGGCCGATGTACCCCCAGGCGCCATCAACGGCGCGGCCACCTTCGCAGGGTTTGTGGCACCCAGGCCCCGATCGGAGATCCCCACGCCCGCCGCGAACTCCCCGCCGCGGCTGTCGTACACTGTCGCGATGCCCGCGCTTCTGCTCCTCGCCCTGCTGCTGCCCGGTCTCGCGGTCCCCGCCGAGCTGCCGAGCATCGACACGCCGTACAAGACGGACCAGTCCGCCAGGGCCGACCACGCGGTGGTGATCGGGGTGGAACACTACCTCGACCTCCCGGCGGTTCCCTACGCCGAGCGCGACGCCCGGGCGGTGTATGACTTCCTCGTCTACACGCGGAAGCTCCCCTCGAGCCAGGTGAGGCTGCTGACGGGCAAGCCCACGCGGACGGAGATCGAGGAGGCGGTGCGGGCGGCGGGCGAGCGCGTGGGCGCCGGGGGCACGGCCTGGGTGTACTTCGCTGGGCACGGCTCGGCGCGGAGCGACACGCGCGAGCGCATCCTGCTACCGGTCGACACCCTCGGCACCGCCGAGGACTTCGACGCCAAGGGCGTGCGGGTGGCAGAACTGCAGCGGCTCGCGGGCGGGGGCGGCGGCGAGGTGATGCTCATCACCGACGCCTGCTTCACGGGTGCCGGTCGCGACGGCGTGGCGATGGTGCCGGGTGGCGGGCGCTCCTTCGTGCCCGGCAAGGCTACCGCCGCGGGCAGGGCGGCGCAGTGGGACGCCGTGCAGGCGAACGAGATCGCCGGGCCGCTGGAACCCGTCCGCCACGGCGCGTTCACCTACTTCGCGGTGGGGGCGATGCGGGGCTGGGCGGACGGGCAGCTCGGCGACCGGCCGGACGGCGTGGTGACGCTGGAGGAGGCGCAGCTCTACGTGCAACAGGCGCTGCGGTCGGTGGGATTGGACGACCAGACGCCCTCGCTGGTGGGGGAGGGCGCGGAGGGGCGTACGCTATCGAGAGGGGCCAAGGAGAGGGCGCCGGAGCTGTCGGCGTTGGTGGTGCAGCCTGGCGCGTCGGACGCGGCGCCGGTGGCGGTCCTCCCCGAGTCGAGCGGGACGAGCTTCGGGGGCGGTAGTAGCCTCAGCGCGAGCCAGAAGCTGGCGGCGCAGAAGTGTGACGACACCGCGCGGGCCACGGCCGACGCGGCGCATGGCCAGGAGATGGCGTCGGCGGTGGCCGGCGTGCAGTCGGCGGCCACGGCGGCTTGGAAGGCGCTGGAGCCCGAGTTGACGGCCTGCCTGGAGCTCCGCGACAAGGCGGACCGCGACGCCTGCGCCGCCCAGGCGGAGAGTTTCGCCAAGAAGGGCAAGTCGGCGGTGGCGACGCTCTCCACGCACACCGAGGTGGTGAAGA
>CAYHRZ010000044.1:0-5943 GCA_964359125.1 uncultured Klebsiella sp.
CCCCAGGCGATCGGCGACCACGGCCGCATGGCGGTCGCGACGGATCTCACCGGCGACGGCGCGGCCGACCTCGTGGTGGGTGCCACGGCCACCTACGGCTACGTGTGGGTGGTTACCGGGTCGAGCGCGTCGAGCGCCTACGGCATCGTCACCGCCTACGACACCGTCCAGGTGACCGGCGACTCGTCGAGCTACCCCATCGGCTGGCTCAACGGTCCCTTCGGCGACGCCGACGGCGACGGACAGGACGACCTCGCCCTCGGCGGCGGGAACCCCTCGAGTTCCTACTACTCCACCGGCCGCAGCTACGTTCTCGACGGGGGCAGCACGCTCACCGGGAGCGTGTCGTCCTCGAGCTACGCGGCGCGCGTGGAAGGCGACGACGACTACGACTGCGCGTACCAGTCGGTGCTGGCCGACCTCGACGGCGACGGCGTGGCCGAGCTGGTGGTGGGCTCGCCGTTCGACAACTACGGCTCCGACTGGAGCAGCGACTACGACGCCGGCAGCGTGAGCGTGTTCGAGGGCGCCAGCGGGTCCGACGACCTCGGCGACGCCACCGACCGCATCTCCGGCGAGGACGACTACAACTACTTCGGCTACTCGCTCACCTACGGCGACCTCGATGGCGACGGCCTCGACGACATCATCGCCAGCTCTCCCGGGTACAACGGCTCGTCGAGCGACCACGGCGCGGTGTGGATCGTCAACGGCAACAGCAGCCTCTCCTGGGACAGCCGGGTCGACGACGCCGCGGAGGCGATGATCGAGGGCGACAGCTACGACCTGGACCTCGGTCTCGATACCCTTGCCCGGCCCGGCGACGTCGACGGTGACGGGGACCTGGACCTGGGGCTTTCCTCGGAGTCCGACGGCGACGTGTGGTTGTTCCTCGGCGTGGGTGCGCTGACCGGCGACTACGACCTCGGCGACGCCGACCACCTCCTCTCGGGGACGGCCGGAGACTTCGGCTCGATGCTGGTGCTCGACAGCGACCTCGATGGCGACGGCGCGGACGAGTTGACCATCGGCGCCGACGGCGACGACTCCGGTTCCACCGACGGTGGCTCGGTGTTCATCTACACCTACGACTCGGCGTGGGCGGCGGCGCTCGACGAGGACGACGCCACCCTGAGCATCTACGGCGACACCTCCGGCGCCTACTTCGGCAGCGGCGGCGCGGGCGGCGCGGACCTCGACGGCGACGGTCGCGACGACCTCGCCGTGGGGGCGGCCTCCGACGACACCGTGGCGACCAACGGCGGCGCGATCTGGATCATCCCGGGCTGGTAGGCGAGGGGAGGCTCGCCACCACCCGCTCGACGAAGTTCCGCATGCCCCGGGCCATCATCGCCTCGGCCACGGGGCGCACGACCACGCCGACGACACGGTTGACGGGCAGCGCCATCGCGACCGACTCGCGGAAGTGCACGGTGCAGCCGCCCGGCGCCGGGTCGAAGCGGGCGGAGCCGCTGATGGTGAGGTTGCCGCCGGTCTCGGTGGTCCAGGTGACGGTGGTGCCGTCGAGCGCGAAGGCCAGGACGTACTCGCCCGCGAACTTCACGGGGCCGTGGCTCATCTCCCGCAGTTTCATCCTCGCTCGTCGATCGTCGAGGCGCTGGGCCGCGTCCAACTCCGGGTGACAGGCGATCTGCCGGTCGATCTCGGCGAAGCGTGCGGCCGCGGCGTCCGCGTCCAGGGGGACGGCTCGGGACTCCTCGTGCGTGGCGCGGATGGCGATCATGCGCCGCCCCTAGCTTGTTGGCTCAGCGCGCGGCCACGTCAGCGGCCGCCGTGGCGCCCGCGCGGCGACCCGACCAGTAGGCGGCGGTGACCGTCCCGTTGAAGCCGTGGCCCATCCAGGTCCCTCCCAGGAAGCCGGCCGCCTCGCCCGCGGCGTAGAGGCCGGGGATGACGTTGCCGCCGTCGTCGACCACCCGCCCCTGGTCGTCGAGCGCCGCGCCGCCGAAACTCTTCGAGCGGCCGAGCACGACCGGCAGGGCCACGAGCGGGGGCGCCGACACCGCGCGCAGGTACTCCACCGGCTTGCCGTACTCGGCGTCGCTGCCGCTGGCGACAGCCTCGTTGTAGGCCGACACGGTGGTCGAGAAGGTCGCGGCGTCGAAACCCGCCGCCGCGGCCAGGCCAGCGGCGTCCTCGCCCTCGGGCAGGCTCACCAGGCCGGCGTAGGTTGCCCCGTCGATGTTGAGGCTCTGCGAGGCTCCCTCGTAGTTGAAGCCGCGGCCGGAGAAGTTCACCGTGGCCCACGCCGTGGCGTCGTAGATCGCGAAGAAGGGGCCCTCGGTGAGGAAACGGGTGCCCATCACCGACGACATGAACTCCCGCTCGTCGGCCACCCGGCGACCGTCGCTGTCGACGACCAGCGCCGACTCCAGCCCCGTGATCACCATCACCTCCGGCGCCCCGATCTGGGCGTCCTCGGCGGCGTGGGCGTAGAGGCCGAAGTTCTCGAGGTTGGCGGTGGCGGCGCCCGCCGCCTCCATCATGTCCAGGCCGTTACCGTCCATCCCGGGGTAGGCCTCGTAGTACTTGGGGAAGTTGTCGATCCCAGGCACGGCGGCCGCTACCCTCACGTCGTTGCGCGCGAAGCCCCCGGTCGCCACGATCACCGCCTCGGCGGCGACCCAGCCGCTCCCGCCGGACCCGTCGCTGCCGGGACCCACGTCCACGCCGACCACCCGTCCGCCTTCCACCACCAGGCCGGTGGCGGTGGTCGACACCCGGACGAGCCCGTCCGTCGCGAGCATCAACTGGTTGACCGGGATGCCGGCGTCCTGGCCGGGGATGTGTAGGCGCTGCACGCTGCCGGTGTCGGCCGCGATGCCCCCGCCGAGCACGAAGGTGCAGCCGAGGGACTCGAGCCACTCCAGGGTGTCGGCGCTCTCCTCCACGAAGCTGCGGACGGCCACGGCGCTGCTGTCGCCGCCGGTGAAGCCGTCCCACTCCGAGAGTGCCAACTCCGCGCTGTCGGTCACCCCGGCCTCGGCCTGCCAGCGCGTGCCCGCTGCCCAGTGGTTGCCGGCGTGGCTCGACGCCCCGCCCGCGCGGGTGGAGCGTTCCAGGACCAGGACGTCGGCGCCCGCGTCCAGGGCCGCCACCGCCGCCGCCATGCCGCTGCCCCCGGCCCCGATCACCACGACGTCGGCGCGGTCCAGGGGTTCCTCCCGTGGGCCGGTGTCGGTCGCGGTGTCGACGGCGCTGTCGCGACCCGAGTCGAGGGCGGTGTCGCCCGCGCTCTCGGTGCCCTGGCTGTCGACGGTGTGCGTGTCCGGCCGGGGACCGGCGCTGCCCCCGGCCGTGTCGGCCGGCGGGTCGCTGGTGCAGGCGAGGAGGAGGAGCACAATCACCAGTATGCGCCCAGCGCGGCGCTTGGATCGGGTGATGTCGCCCGCCCTGGGGGCGCGGACGACCGAGGCTCGCTGCCTCAGGGTCCCAGCCTCGCCGCCCACACGCGCAGCCGGGCGGCGAGTTGCACGCGTGCCACGGCGACCTCGTCGGAGGCATAAGGCCGCCGGGGATCGGCCTCCATCGCGGCGTCGGTGAGGGCTAGGACGTCGTCGAGGGAGCGCTGGGCGGTGCTGCCCTCCAGCGACGCCCGCGTGGCCGCGAGGGTCTCGTCCAGGGCGCGACGGCACGGCTCGTCGTAGAGACAACGGACCGCGAGGACGCTCGCGGCGGCGCCCGGCTCGAAGTCGCGCGGCCAGCCGTCGTCGACTTGCCACGGGAGGAACACGAAGCGCGGGTCCTCGTCGGCCTGGAAGAGGTACACGTCGCCGGGGGCGTAGGGGTACCCCTCGTCGTGACCCACGGCCGCGAGCGCTGTCCACACGAGGAAGAAGGTGTCCACGTTCACGACGTTGGCGAGTTGCACGAAGAAGTCGTCGCCCGTCGAGCGCGCGACGGTCGCGACAGCCATCAGGTCGGCCGGGTCGCCGCGGCCGTCGTCGGGGACGGTGTCTTCCCAGCCCGCGAGACCCTCGCCACCGAAGTCGGCGCCCTCGGTGCCGTCCCACAAGACACCCGGGACACCGAGGTGGCGCTCCACGAAGAGCGAGTCAACCACCTCCACCACCGCGTAGAGGCCGAACGGCTGGCCGTTGACGCTGACCGTCGCCGGCACCACGGCGGGCGCCAGCGCGCCGAGGTCGGCCAGGATCGCGGCGGCGGCGAGGTGCCGGGCCTGGGCGGGGTCGTCGACCATCGCGTCGAGAACCAGCTCGTCCGTGCCCGCGTACACCTGCCCGTCGTCGTCGCGGGGGAGGTCCAGCCGGAACGACGGCTTGCCGTCCCAGCGCTGCTCGGTCGACTCGCCCCGCATCTTCAGCCTGCCCCGGCCCACCTGCCGGTTGTCGATCACGATGTCGACCGGCTGGTCTCCGCCGGGGTCGGCCGCGAGCGCGGCGGTGGCGTCGTCGTCGAGTCGCAGGCTGAGGGTGTGTAGTTTCCTGCGGTTGAACAGCTCTTGCCAGCTCAGGGGTTGGACGTCGCCCATCTCGATCGGCCGGGGCTCGGGGTAGCCGCCACGGCCCGGCGGCTCGGGTTCGGGACCGGTTGGGCTCGCGCAGGCGAGCACGAGGAGCGTCACCCGCCCAGCGTACCCAAGTTCCCGGTACACTGCGGGCGGTTGCTCTTCGTTGCCGCCCTCATCGCCTGCGCGTCGCCACCGTGGCCCGTCGCTGAGCGTGGCCGCTCGGAGGCCCGCACCCTCGCGGTAAACGCCGACGGCTCGGCGGAATTCGTCGACTTGGGTTCGGCCATCGCGGCGGCCAGCGACGGCGACACCATCGAGGCGGCCCCCGGCAACTACTACGGTTCGCTGGACTTCGACGGCAAGTCGGTGGCGGTGGTTGGCACCGGGGGCGCGGCGGCGACGTGGCTGTTTGCCTCACCTGGTCACGCGGCGGTGCAGGTCCGCGAGGGGGAGGGGATGGGCACCCGGCTGGAGGGCTTCACCGTCACCGGCGGCGGCAGCGACGACAGCGCGGCGGTCGACGTCTCCTTCGCCCACCTCACGCTGCGGAACGTCCGCCTCACCGGCAACCGCGGCTCCGCCGTGCTCTACGCCCGCTCGGGGCACGTGCTCCTCGACCGGGTGGTGGTGGAAGCCGACAACGCGGCCCGCGACGGCGCGGTGGTCGAGGCCAAGCGTGGCCTGGTCGCGGTCGTCGACTCCGCCCTGAGCTGTGGCCGGGCCGCTCACGGCTACTACAGCGACCACGGTGCCGCCTTCCTCGACGGCGCCACCTTCGACTGCCCGGGCGCGGTGGCGGCCACCATCTTCCACGGCAACGGCCGCGTGCAGCGCAGCGTGTTCGATGGGGGTTTCCACGTGGAGAACGAGAACAACCGCGACGAGGCCACCGTCGTGGAGGGGAGCCTGTTCCTCGGCGGCGTGGCGGCCAGCACCGGGAAGCTCGAACTGGTGAACGTCGTGGTCGCGGGGCACGGCCTGCGCGCCAGCAACAGCGCGGTGGCGGTTCGCAACAGCATCCTCACTCGCGCCGACTGTGCCATCGAGGGTGCCGACGGCACCGAGGTCGAGGTGCGGTACTCGGCGTTCTGGGCGAACGGCAACAACGCCTGCGGCGTGGAGGACCCGCTGGCGGAAACCGGCAACGTCGAGGCGCCGCCGCAGTTCGTGGACGCTGGCGCTGGCGACTACCACCTGTTCCCCGGCAGCGCCGCGGTCGACGCGGGGGACGACGACGACGAGTTCCTCGACACTGACGGCACCCGCGCCGACATGGGCGCCTACGGCGGGCCCTTCACCCTCGACGGGGGGTGGTAGGTGCTTTCGTTGCTGCTCGGGTGCGCACCCGCCGTGACGCGGGACCCGGTGGAGTTGGTGCCCGGCACGCAGCGGCAACCGAGCTCCGCCAGCATCCCCGCATTCTAATCGCGACGCCGGGACGCCTGATCGAC
>CAYHRZ010000044.1:5953-8562 GCA_964359125.1 uncultured Klebsiella sp.
CCAGGCGGCGTGGGCGGGACGGGCGGGGGGGCCAGCGCTCCCGACTCGGCCCGCGGCGCCACCGCCGACTCGGCGCGCCTCGACACCAGCATCGTCCGGGGCGACACCGGGACGGCGCCGTCGCTCTACGTGCCAGGGGATCCCGACGTCGTCGTGGATTGCAACGGCAACGGCGACTTCACCACCATCGCCGCCGCGGTGAGCGCGGTGCCCAGCGGCACGCGCGTGGGGCTACTGCCTTGTACCTACCGGGAGTCGGTGGACTACCGAGGGAAATCCCTGGACATCTTCGGCCTTGGCGAGCCGGCGCTCACGGTGATCCAGGGCGACGGGGCCACGTCGGTGGTCACGGCACGGCGCGGCGAGGGCCCGGGGACGAGGCTCGCGGGGGTGACCGTCACCGGCGGGGGCGGTGGCCGCGGGTCCGCACTGGACCTGCTCGGCGCGGTCATCGAGTTCGAGCACGTGGCGCTGGTGGGCAACCACGGCGCCGACGAGGTCGTGTGGGCCGAGGGGGTGGCCCTGGCGTTGACCGACGTGACCGTCGAGGGCAACACCGTCGCCGAGGGCGGCGCGGTGCTGAGCCTCGACAACGGCAGCCTCGTGGCCGAGCGGCTGCACCTCGACTGTGGCGACGCGCCGCTGGGCGTCGACAACCACCTCAGTCTCCTCCTGCGAGAGTCGACCATCGAGTGTCCCGGCGCCGGGGTGGGGCTCAGCGTCGACGGGGGCGAGTTGCACCTGCGGCAGTCGCGGGTCGACGGCGGCGTGGTGGGGATCCTGGCCGCGGACAAGCAGGACAATCCGAACGAGCGGCTATGGCTCTACAACGCCGTGGTCACCGGGAGCGAAGTGGCGCTGGCGGCCTCGTGGATGCGGCTGGAGGTCGACCACGCCGTCCTCTGGGGCGAGACCCGCGGGTTGGCGCTGGCCAACCTGCACCCCGAGTCCTGGGTGCACAACTCCGCGGTCCTGGGGGGCAGTTGCCCCCTCTCCGTGGTCGACGCCGACGTCGACGTGGCGTGGGTGGCGTTTGGCTCGGGGTCGAGTTGCGACGTCGTGAGCGTGGGCGACATCACCGGCGACCCCCTGTTTGCCAACGCGCCCGGCGACTTTCACCTCCACGCGCACTCGCCCCTGGTCGACGCGGGCGACCCGGCGGCCGAGGACGTCGACGGGTCCCGGGCCGACGTCGGCGCCTACGGTGGCGAACGCGGGGGCTGGTAGGCGGCGTCCCAGCCCCGGGTGCGGTTGCGCCGGGGCCCCGGTGGGCGGTACCCTGCCGGTCGAGGTACTCGATGCGCCTGCTCTCCCTGCTTGGCCTGCTCCTCTGCGGTTGTCCCGAGACGCCCGACAAGGACGCCGACACCAGCGACACGTCCGCCGACGCCGACGCCGACACCGACGCCGACACCGACACCGACAGCGGCCTCGACAGCGGCACCGACACGGCGATCGACTCGGGACCCGACACCGCCGCCGACAGCGGCGATGACACCGCCGTCGACACCGCCCCCGACACGGGCCCGCTGCCCGAGACCGAGACCGAGTGCAAGGACCTGCTCGACGACGACGGCGACGGCCTCATCGACTGCGGTGACGACGACTGCGCCAGCAGCGCGGCGTGCCTGTCGCTCCCACCGGAGGGCTGCGCCGACGGGCTGGACAACGACGGCGACACGCTGGTCGACTGCGACGATGCCGATTGCGACAGCGACAGCAACTGCAGTGGCAGCATCGCCGAGGCGTGCCTCGACGGTAGCGACAACGACGGCGACGGCTTCGTGGACTGCGACGACCCCGACTGCGTCGCCGACACCGCCTGCGCGGCCTCGACCAGCGAGACCTGCGACGACCTGGCCGACAACGACGGCGACGGCCTGGTGGACTGCGACGACGGGGACTGTGCCTCCGACGCCGCTTGCGGCAGCGGCGGGTCCGAGTCGGACTGCACCGACGGCCTCGACGACGACGGCGACGGCTTCGTGGACTGCGACGACCGCGACTGCGACGCCGACGCCACTTGCGCGGCGACGGCGGTGGAGGCCTGCCTTGACGGGGTCGACAACGACGCCGACGGCCTGGTGGACTGCGACGACACCGACTGCGCCTCCGACGCGACCTGCACCGGCGGTGCGAGCGAGACGTCCTGCGCCGACGGCCTCGACGACGACGCCGACGGCTACACCGACTGCGACGACGCCGACTGTGACACCGACGCCAGCTGTTCGACGGTCTCCAGCGAGTCATGCGCGGACGGCGCCGACAACGACGGCGACGGGCTGGTCGACTGTGACGACGGCGACTGTGCCTCCGACGCCTCCTGCGGCAGCGGCAGCGCCGAGGCGGACTGTACCGACGGGCTCGACGACGACGGCGACGGCTACGTGGACTGCGACGACCGCGATTGTTTCACCGACAGCAGCTGCTCGAGCGCTACCGCCGAGGCGTGCGTGGACGGGGTCGACAACGACCGGGACGGCGACACCGACTGCGACGACAGTGACTGCGTGGCCGACAGCGCGTGCACCAGCAGCGGTGCCACGGAGACCACGTGTACCGACGGTGCCGACGACGACGGCGACGGCTTCGTGGACTGTCTCGACAGC
>CAYHRZ010000044.1:8662-11774 GCA_964359125.1 uncultured Klebsiella sp.
CGACGCGGACTGCGACGACAGCGACTGCGCCAGCGAGGCCAGTTGCAGCAGCAGCGGGTCCAGCGAGACGTTGTGTACCGACGGTGCCGACGACGACGGCGACGGCTTCGTGGACTGTCTCGACAGCGACTGCGCGAGCGACAGCAGCTGCGCCAGCACGGCGGCGGAGGCCTGTTTGGACGGGGTGGACAACGACGGGGACGGCGACGCGGACTGCGACGACAGCGACTGCGCCAGCGAGGCCAGTTGCAGCAGCAGCAGCACCGGCGAGTCGGTGTGTTCCGATGCCACCGACAACGACGGCGACGGCTTGGTGGACTGCGTCGACAGCGACTGCGCGAGCGACCCGAGTTGCTCGGGCTCTGGCCCCGCGGAGGCCTGCTTGGACGGGGTGGACAACGACGGGGACGGCCTCGCGGACTGCGACGACAGCGACTGCGCGAGCGAACCGAGCTGCTGAGCGCGGCGGGCGGCGGCCGCGCCACTGCCGTCACGACCCCGCAGGCTCGCCCCGGCCGCGCCCCGTCCGGCCCGGCGCGGGCCGCTGCGCCCGGGCTGAAGGAGCGGGTGAGCGGGGGGTACCCACGAAGGCTGCGGCGTCGACCCGAGGTCGCTCCGTGCTACACTGAACTCGTGGAGCACGACCGATGACGAACCTGACCATTACGGTGGACGAGGAGACCCTGAAGCGGGCGCGGATCCGCGCAATCGAGGACGGTACGTCGGTCAACGTCGTCCTTCGGGCCTTCCTGGAGTCGTGGGCGCGCGCTCCAGCCGATGCCCCTGGGGAGGAGTTCGTAGCGCTCGCGAGGCGAGCATCGGGTGCGAGCGGGCCTGGGGGCCGCGCCTGGACGCGGGATGACCTCCATGACCGGTAGGGCGTTCCTCGACACGAACGTGGTCGTCTACGCCATGGACGACGCCGCGCCGGCCAAACAGGCGCGCGCTCGCGAGTTGATGTCGGGTGCGCGCGCCGGTTCGCACGTCGTCAGTTCGCAGGTCCTGCAGGAGTTCTTCAACGCAGTCACCCGAAAGCTCGCCCGTCCAATCGCGGTCGACGATGCTGCCGCGGCCGTGCGCGCCCTGGCGAGGCTGACGGTGGTGGCCGCCGACGCCGAGCTGGTCGTGGCGGCGATCGAGATCCATCGACGCCACCAGCTCTCGTTGTGGGACGCCCTGATCGTGCAGGCTGCGCTCGACGGTGGGTGCAACCGCCTGCTCAGCGAGGACCTGCAAGACGGGTTCCGCCTGGGCAGCCTCGTCGTGGAAAACCCGTTCGGCGGGCTCGACTGAGCGGTGCGCACGAGTTCCGGATTCAGGCCCCTCGTGAATGCGTCGATGGCGCCGGTTTCGCGGTGCCCGTATCCTCGGGTGCCAGGGGTCCGCCGTCCCGTCAGGATCCAACCCGAGAAGCAAAGAGAGCCGCTCCAAACTGTTGTTTGAAGCGGCCCTAGAATGGTAGTCCCAAGGGGATTGGAGGCAGGACTATTCGGCTGGCGACCACCGTGCGCGGGCGCTGGCGGAGTCGCGAGGTCGAGGCGGCCGAGGTCCTGCCCGTTGAGCGGCGCGCCGAGGTGTGGGCGGGCTGGCTGGCCGAGGGGCGCTACCGGTGGCAGCGGGAGCTGGCGCGGGCGGTGGGGGTTTGCCCGGCGACGGTGAACAGCCTGCTGCGGCGAGGGAAGTAGGCGGGCGAGGGGCTACTTCGCGTCGGCCTCGGGGCGCTCGCCTTCGGGGCGGTGGTCGTAGTTCGGGTGGAGCCTGCCGTCGGCCGTGTAGATGCCGATCTCCACGAGGAAGGCGAACTGCTCCTCGGGCGTGAGCTTCGCCCAGCTCGCGCGTGCCCGCTCTTCTACCTCGGCGTGAGGGTTGACGGCGAAGGGGTTGGCAGGGGGCTCGATGTCAGGCTCCGTCGACAGCATTGCGCGAAGGTCGGAAGTAGCCGACGATCACCGAGGGGTCGCGAACGGCGACCTGGGTGTGCGTCTTCGTGAAGATAGACGCGCCGGGGAAGCTGGGTACCCCCTCGACAAAAACGCCACGGACGGTCTGGTAGTACGGCGTGCCACCTCCGACGACACGGTCCACGTCGCGGAGATGGAAGTTCAGGACGGCGCAGTCGAGGTCGCGCAGCAGCAGCTCGCCGCCGCCGCCGCCACCCCGGCGGTTCTCCGGCAATGGATGGCCGGCGCGAGTCACCGAGGCGCGAAAGCCCTCGTAGGCAGCGCCGAGCGCGCCGGTGGCCGCGCTCCGGGTGAGGTCGAAGCAGCGTCCGAGGTGGATGAACGTGCCGATCACCGACGGGTTCGTCACCTTGCCCCGGTCGCGCTGCTCGCCCGTGACGAGCACGCGGTCGGCAACCACATGGTCGCAGTCGTGGAAGCCTACGATGACGCGGTGGTCGAGGAGAGCGAGGGGGGAGGACATCGCAGGCTTCGCGCAGCCAGTGCCTGAACTGATGTCCAACGCGAGCGCCGCTTTCGGCCAGGCCCTGGAAGGGAACGGGCACCCGTTCTCAGACCGCGCGACCGCCGATCCGGATGGACGTCGCGAACAACGCAGGCTTGTCCGCATCGAAGGCCTCCAGCAACGTCCTCCCGAAGACGCAGATCGTCTGCTCCCAGGGGTGGCCGAACACACCGAAGCGCAGGTCGGGGGCGAGAAAGATGTGGTAGTCGCCGTTCGGAAATGCCGGCACGGGCCAATCGTCCTCACTGGCGTACCGGAATGGCTCGTGGGGCGAGAAGCGATACGCCGGGTGCTGCCAGTCGAGTACCCAGATGGCCTCGTTGGAGGCGACACAACGCCGAAGGGCCGCGTGGAGCTTCTCGCACAAGTCCATCGTCAGCCGGGTGTACTCGCCCTCGTCACCGTACGCCCACCCGACGGCGTACGTCCGTGAGTCGGCCGGCTCGGCGATGCCGGGCCATTGGTCGGCGTTCACGCTGGGCCGAAACGTGAACCGGTGCTCAAACTCCGGCCAGACAGCGCGGTCCTCCTCGTCGGAGAGGGGCCGCCACGCAGGGGCCGCCCGCTCCACGACCTGCTGCGCGGAGAGGTCCGCGCCACCGAGATGCGGCTCCCCGCTTCGTCGCGGCACAGCGTGTCGCCGTCC